>DASQMT010000107.1:0-5217 GCA_035645355.1 Solirubrobacteraceae bacterium
CACGGTCTGCGCGGCGGTGTAGTAGCCGCTGGTGAAGTCCACGGCCTGCTTGCGCTCGTCGGTGATCGACACCTGGTTGATCGCCAGGTCGAACGGCTTCTCGGCCGGCGAGATGATGCTGTTGAAGGCCGCGACGGTCCAGGTCACGTCGTCCTCGGCGTAGCCCAGCTGCTCCGCGACGGCGTACGCGACGGCGCTCTCGAAGCCCTTGCCGTTGGTCGGGTCGTCGTCCTCGAAGTACGGCGGGAACGCGGGCTTGTCGGTGCCGACGGTCAACTTGCCGGGCTCGACAAGTGGCAGCTCCTCCGTTGCGCAGGCGTCGGCGGGCGCGGCTGTGGCGGTGGCATCTGCGGAGCCGGCGGGAGCCTCCTCGTCGTCGGAGCCGCAGGCGGCGCCGGCGAACGCGAGCAGGCCGATCAGGAGCGCGAGCAGGAAGCGGGTCAAGGGGATCCTTTGCGGGAGCGGGTTGCGGTTCCGGATCCTAGTCGCACTCAAGACACGAGCCGCTCGACCAGGCGCTCGAGCTCGCGCGCCGGATCGTCGGTCAGGCCGGTGTGCACCGGCGAGCACTGGATCGTCGTGCTGGAGGGGGCGACTAGCCAGCCGAAGCGCTCGGAGGCCGGCAGAGCCGCGATCGGGCCGGCGCTTGACGCGCCGTCGGCGATCCGGACGAGCGCGTCGAGGTGACTGCGCACCGCGTCGACGTCGACGCCGGGGGCGAGCGCGCGCAGGCGCGCCTCATCGAGCTCCACGCGGGCGGCGAGGAACCCGAGCGAGCGGCAGAACAGCGCCACGCCGGCATTCAGGCACTCGCCGCGCTCGACCTGCGGCACGACGCGGACGATCGCGTACTGGAACGCGCTAGGCCGCATCGCGCGCCGCCTCCGCCTCGGCCACGAACGCGCGCGGGCTCTCGAGCCGCAGGCGCAGGTACTCGAGGTACTCGGCCCGCGCGCGCGGCGCGAACCATTCCTCCGGGACCGGGTCGAGCACCTGCGCGAGCACGTCCGGGCTGAGCCGCGGCGCGAGCCGCGCGTCGGCCTCGGTGATGCTCCCCGCGCGCTCCAGCAGCACGTGCTGCCGGATCGCGGCGAACGGCCGCCGCGCCTCGGCGGGCGGGTCCGTCCACGCGTGCTGCAGGTACAGCGCCGCGCCGTGGTCGATCAGCCACAGCCGTCCGTGCCAGAGCAGCAGGTTCGGATTCTGGGGCGAGCGGTCGACGTTCGTCATGAGCGCGTCGAGCCAGACGATCTCGGCGGCCAGCTCCGGTTCGGGACCGGGAGCGACCGCGGGGTTGTACGTGAGCGATCCCGGCAGGTAGTCGAGCCCCACGTTGAGCCCGGCGCTGGCGGCGATCAGCTCCTGGATCTCCGGGTCGGGCTCGGCCCGCCCGAGCGCCGGGTCGAGCGCCACGAACACGATCTCAGGCACCGGCAGGCCCGCGGCCCGTGCGAGCTCGCCGGCGACCAGCTCCGCGACCAGCGCCTTCGCGCCCTGACCGGCGCCCCGGAACTTGAGCACGTACAGGCCGTCGTCGTCGGCCTCCACGAGCCCCGGCATCGAGCCGCCCTCGCGCAACGCGGTCACGTAGCGCGTGGCTTGCACCGTTCGCATGCAGTCAGAGTGCCAGTCAGCACGCGGCGCGGTCCACCCGGTAGCGTTGGCCCGAGTGGGGGCTCGGGCGGCCGAAGGCACAGACTTCGCCCGTAGTCGCGGCACTCGTGGCAGTGCTCGCCGCGGGATGCGGACAAAGATAGCCCGCCGCCTCCGCCGGAGGAACCAGCGGCGACCGCAATCGCGTCGGCGACTCCGCCAAGCGCCGCTGCGAGAACACGACTCTTCCCGGGTCCGTCCGCCGGGAGCTGGAAGCCGCCTCGACAAAGCTGGCGAAGAACAGCGTCTTCTACGGACGCTGCAACACCGAGGAGTGGGCGCTCGGCACACGGTCACTTCCCTCGCCGGGAGCGAGCACTACATCTTCCACCGTAGGTCGCCCAGCGAGGAATGGCAGGCGGACGCGATCGGCTCCGGCGATCCGGTCAGAGACAGCGGCTGTGGCGCCCGGGTCCCGCGAGCTCTTCTCCGAGCGTGGTACGGCGCCGAGTCGGTCGAGCAATCCTGCCCTGGACGTTGATCGTCGCGCGAACGCCGGAAATGACCTTTCGGTGACGTTGGCTGGCCGGGCCGCTCCCTCTGGCATCCTGAGTATGGATGCGAACAACGACACGCGCCTTGCCCGCGCTCCTCGCGGTGACCGTCGCGGCCGGCTGCGGTGGGGAAGGCAACGGCACCGGGGCCGCAGTGCCCGCGGGCGCCGCAGCGCAGGAGCAGGAGGGCGCTCCTGCTGCCGCGGCCGCTCGCGGCGCGAAGCTCCGGCGCGTCGGCACGTTCGACTCGCCCGTCTACGTCACGTCCCCGCCCGGCGACCGCCGGCGCCAGTTCGTCGTCGAGCAGGGCGGCCGCGTGTTGGTGCTGCGCGACGGGCGCAAGCTCGGCACGCCGTTCCTCGATCTCCGCAGCAAGGTCACCGCGGGCGGCGAGCAGGGCCTCTTGTCGCTCGCGTTCGCGCCGGACTACGCCGACAGCGGGCTGTTCTACGTCTACTACACCGACACCGCCGGTGACCAGCGCGTCGTCGAGTTCCGGCGCCGCGGCGCGGATCGCGCCGACCCCGCCTCGGCCCGCCTCGTTCTGCGCATGGACGACTTCGAGTCCAACCACAACGGCGGGCTGCTCATGTTCGGCCCCGACCGTCTGCTGTACGTGGGCACGGGCGACGGGGGCGGTGGCGGCGACCAGCACGGCCCGCGCGGAAACGCGCAGAACCTCGGCTCGCTGCTGGGCAAGCTGCTGCGGATCGACCCGCGCCCGACCGGCGGCGGCGCGTACGGGATCCCGGCGCGCAACCCGTTCGTCGGCCGCCCGGGCGCGCGCGGCGAGATCTACGCGTATGGCCTGCGCAACCCGTGGCGCTTCTCGTTCGACCGCAAGCGAGGCGACCTCACGATCGGCGACGTCGGGCAGAACGCGTTCGAGGAGATCAACTTCGTGCGGCGCGGCGCGGGGCGCGGGGCCAACTTCGGCTGGCGCCCCTACGAGGGACGCTCGCGCTATGCCGCGGGGGAGTCCGCCCCGGGCCACGTGCGGCCCGTGATCGTGCGCTCGCATCGGGATGGGCACTGCTCGATCACCGGCGGGGTCGTGGTGCGCGACCCGCGACTGGCGAGCCTGCGCGGGCGCTACGTCTGGGGCGACTTCTGCGCGGGCCGGATCGAGTCGGCGCGGCTGTCGGCCGGCCGGGCGAGCAACGTGCGGCGGACCTCGTTGAGCGTCGACGGGCTGTCGTCGTTCGGGCAGGACGCACAGGGGCGTGTCTACGTGACTTCGCTCGGCGGCCCCGTGTACCGGATCGTGCCGCGCTGAGCGCGGTGGAGGTCCTGCTCGTCACGGCCGCGAACCCCTCGCCGTACACGCTTGACGGCACCAACACCTGGGTCGTGGGACGCGACCCGGCCTGGGTCGTGGACCCGGGGCCGGCACTGGACCCGCACCTCGACGCCGTCGCCGCGGCGGTCACGGCGCGCGGAGGAGCGGGCGGGATAGCGCTCACACACGACCACGCGGATCATGCCGAGGGCCTGGCGGCGCTCCGGTCGCGGCTCGGCGACGTGCCGGTCGGAGCGATGCCCGCGCTCGGCGACGGTGATGCGTTCGGCCCGTTCGCCGCCCTGCACCTGCCCGGCCACGCGGCCGACCATCTGGTCTTCGTGACCGACGGGCTCGCGTTCACGGGCGACGCGGTGCTCGGCGAGGGCAGCGTCTTCCTCACCCCGGGTGGCGGCTCGCTGGCGGCGTACCTGGACGGCCTGCGCCGCCTGCGGGCACTCGGCCTCGAGCGACTGTGCCCCGGGCACGGCCCGATCGTGGACGACCCGGTCGCGAAGCTCGACGGCTACGTCGCGCACCGGCTCGCGCGCGAGCGCCGCATCATCGCTGCCCTGGAGGCGGGCGCGCGGACCCACGAGGAGCTGCTCGCGGCGGCTTGGGACGATGTGCCGGAAGCGTTGCGGGCAGCGGCCACATGGACGCTGGAGGCGCACCTGGAGAAGCTGCGCGACGAGGGGCGACTGCCGCGAGCCTAAAGAGGGACAGTCCCTCTTTATGCCGCGAACCTGAAGGGGGACAGTCCCTCTTTAGGTTCCTTCGGTGCCGCGGCCGCTCGGGCTGCGCGCTAAGCCTGCCCGCCCAGCCGCCGGCGGGCGAGCGCCTGAGCCGCCGCGAGCGGCGTGGTGCCCGAGCTCTCGGCCATGTCGAGCACCGTGCGGAGCGTGTCGCCGATCGCGAGCACGCGGCTCCGCGCGCGCTCGGCCCAGTAGCCCTCCGGCTCCAACTCGACGGCGATGTTGATGATCCCGCCGGCGTTGACCACGAAGTCCGGCGCCCACAGGATCCCGCGCGCATGCAGCTCGGCGGCGACCGCCTCCGCGGCGAGCTGGTTGTTGGCGGCGCCGGCGATCGCGCGGCAGCGCAGCAGCGGCACGGACGCGTGGTCGACGATGCCGCCCAGCGCGCACGGGGCGACGAGGTCGACGTCGGCGTAGAGCGCCTGCTCGGGCTCTGACCAGGCCGCGCCGAGCTCACCGGCGAGCGCCCGCTTGGCGGGTGCGACGTCGGCGAGCACCAGTGCGGCGCCCGCGGCCGCGAGCCCGCGTGCGAGCGCCCCGCCGACGTTGCCGAGCCCGATCACGGCGATGCTGCGATCCGCCAGGTCAGCGGTCCCCCAGATCCGCTCGCAGGTCGCACGGATCGCGATCTCGACGCCGAGCGCGGTCCACGGGCTCGGGTCGCCGGAGCCACCGCGATCGAGCGCCAGCCCGGCCACGTGCGCGGTCCGCTCGGCGATCACGGTCATGTCGTCGGCCGACGTGCCGACGTCCTCGGCGGTCACGTAGCGCCCGCCGAGCTGGTCGACGCTGTCGCCGAAGTCGAGCAGCGCGTCCCGGCGCTCCTCCAGCTCGAGCGCGGGCGCCCCGGCCGGCAGAACGATCACCCCCTTGCCGCCTCCGAGCGGCAGCTCGGCGACCGCCGACTTGGAAGTCATGGCGCGCGAGAGCCGCAGCGCGTCGCGCACCGCCGCGCGCGAGTCCTCGTAGGTCCACATCCGGCAGCCGCCTAGCGACGGCCCGCGCGCGGTCGAGTGCACGGCGATACGCTGTA
>DASQMT010000108.1:0-18050 GCA_035645355.1 Solirubrobacteraceae bacterium
TCGAGCTCGGCGGTGGCCTGCGCGCGTTCGTGAAGGCGCGTGCCGGTGCGGTGCCGGGCGAGTACGCGACCGAGGCCGCGGGACTGCGCTGGCTTGGTGAGGTCGAGCACGGACTCCGGGTCCCGGAGGTCCTCGCCTTCCGGGATGTGGCTGCTGCCGAGCCGGAGGACGAGCCCGCCTTCCTCGCGCTCGCGTGGATCGACGAGGCGCGGCTCGACGAGCGCGCCGAGGAGGTGCTCGGCCGCGGGCTCGCGCATGTTCACGCGGCCGGCGCGCCCGCGTTCGGCGCGCCGCCGCCGGGAGCGCCCAACGCAGGCTTGCGGCTCGGGGACGTCGAGCTTCCAGCCGCCACGGCTGCAGACTGGCCGGCGTTCTACGCGCAACACCGGCTGGCGCCGCTCCTGCGCGCGGCGGTCGACCGGGGCGCACTCCCGCCCGGCGGCGCCCGCGCCGTCGAGGCCGTGATCGACCGGCTCCCGGAGCTCGCGGGCCCGCCTGAGCGACCGGGGCGGCTGCACGGCGACCTCTGGCGCGGCAACGTGCTGGTCGGAGACGGGCGCCCGCATCTGATCGACCCGGCCGCCTACGGCGGTCACCGCGAGGTCGACCTGGCGATGCTGCGGCTGTTCGGCTCTCCCTCGCCGCGCATGCTGGACGCGTATCAGGAGGTGCAGCCGCTCGCGGACGGGCACGAGCGGCGGGTGGCGCTCTGGCAGCTGCTGCCGTTGCTCGTCCACGCAGTCCTGTTCGGCGGCTCGTACGGCGCGTCCGCGATCCGGGCGGCAGAGCAGGTTGCGAGATGATGGCGGCATGGATCTGGGCATCGACGGCCGCGTCGCGGTCGTGACAGGGGCCACGCGGGGCATCGGCGCGGCGGTCGCGGGGCGGCTCGAGGCGGAGGGGGCGCGGGTGATCCGCGTCGCGCGCTCGGAGGGCATCGACGTGACGGCGCCGGACGCCGCCGAGCGGATCGCCGAGCGGGCCGGGGCGCCTGTCGACATCCTCGTCAACAACGCAGGCACGTCGGAGGTCAAGTCGCTCGAGGAGCTCGGCGACGCCGACTTCTACGAAGCCTTCGAGCTCAACGTGATGGCACCGCTGCGGCTGATGCGCCACTTCGCGCCGCAGATGGCCGAGCGGGGCTGGGGCCGGATCGTCAACGTGACCTCGACGGCCGGCAAGCGCCCCTCGCAGACCTGGCCCGCCTACTCGGTGGCCAAGGCCGGTCAGCACTCGCTCTCGCGCCTGTTCGCCGACTACTGGGCGCCGCGTGGCGTGCACGTGAACGTGGTCGCTCCCGGGCCGACGTGGACGTCGCTGTGGCGCGACCCCGGCGGGCTGGCCGACCAGGTCGCCGCGCGCGACGGCGTCACGCGTGAGGAGGCGATGGCGCAACACGCGAAGAAGGTGCCGCTCGGCCGTTACGGCGAGGCCGACGAGGTCGCCGCTGTGATCGTGTTCCTGTGCTCCGAGCGGGCTTCGTGGGTGACCGGCGCCGCGTGGTCGGCGGATGGCGGTGCGTGGCAGTCGATGCTGTAGCCGGCGTCCGCTACGCCACCACCGGCGCCGCATCCCGCGCGACCATCGCGGCATACACCCCGTCACTCGCCACGAGCTGCTCATGCGTACCGCGCTCGGCGATCCGGCCGCCGTCGAGCACGACGATCTGGTCGGCGTCGCGCACCGTCGAGAGGCGGTGGGCGATGACGATCGTCGTGCGGCCCTCGGCGAGCCGGTCGAGCGCCTCCTCGACCGCTCGCTCCGTCTGCACGTCGAGCGCGCTCGTCGCCTCGTCGAGCACCAGCACCGGTGGGTTGCGCAGGATCGTGCGGGCGATCGCGATGCGCTGCTTCTCGCCGCCGGAGAAGCGGAAGCCACGCTCGCCGACGACCGTGTCGTAGCCGTCGGGCAGCGCCGCGACGACAGCGTGCACCTGCGCCGCGCGGGCGGCCGCCTCGATCTCCTCGTCGGTTGCGTTCGGACGCGCGAAGCGCAGGTTGTCGCGCACGGAGGCGTGGAAGAGGTAGGTCTCCTGCGAGACGACGCCGACCGTCGCCGCGAGCGAGTCGAATGACAGCTCGCGCACGTCGACGCCGTCGATCCGGATCGAGCCGCGCTCGACGTCGTAAAGGCGCGCGACGAGGTAGCCGAGCGTCGTCTTGCCCGACCCGGTCTCGCCGACGATCGCCGTGCGCGTGCCGGCGGGGACGTCGACGTCGACCCCGGCGAGCGTCCAAGCGTCTTCGGAGTAGCGGAACCAGACGTCCTCGAGGCGCACGTCGCCGCGCGGCTCGGCCAGAGCGCGCCGGCCGGGATGGATGTCGACCGGCATGTCGAGGTACTCGAACACGCGCTCGAACAGCGCCGACGAGCTCTGGATGTCGACGCCGACGTTGAGCAGCGACTGGATCGGCCAGAAGATCCGTGTCTGCAGCGTCGTGAAGGCGACGACGGTGCCGATCGTGACGGCGCCGCCCTCGAGCCCGGCGAACAGGTAGACGAGCGCAGGCATGACCGCGAACGAGGTCTGGATCGTGGCCATCATCCAGCGCCCGGCCATGCGCGAGCGCACCTCGAGATCGGCGAGGCCCGCCGACTCGCGCTCGAAGCGGTCGGCCAGCTCGGCGCCCCGGCCCATCGACTTGCCGAGCAGGATCCCCGACACGCTGAGCGACTCCTGGATCAGCGACGAGATGTCGGCCATCACGCCCTGCTTGGTGGCCGTGATCGCCTTGCGCTGGTTGCCGACACGCCGTGCGATCAGCACGAAGAAGGGCGTCAGCGCGAGCGAGAAGACCGCGAGCCGCCAGTCGAGCAGGAACATCGCCACGACCGTTGCCGCGACCGTCGTGACGTTGGAGACGATCGAGGTCGCGGTCGTGGTCACGACGGTCTGCACGCCGCCGATGTCGTTGGCGATCCGCGACTGGATCTCGCCCGTGCGGGTGCGCGTGAAGAACGCCAGCGAGAGCCGCTGCAGATGCCGGTAGACCGCCGCCCGCAGGTCGTGCATCACGCGCTGGCCGACGACGTTCGAGAACCAGGTCTGCAGCACGCCCAGCACGCCGGTCGCGATCGCGATCGCGATCATGCCCACGACGAGCACGAGCAGCAGGCCGTCGTCGTCTTTCGGGATCGCGACGTCGAGCACGTCGCGCAGCAGGAAAGGCGAGACGACGCCGAGGCCGGCCGAGACGACGATCAGTCCCATGACGGTCGCGAGCCGGCCGCGGTAAGGGCGGAACAGGCGCGTCACCCGGCGCCACGACATTGGCGGCACCGGGGACGCGGAGGCTGGTTGGTCAGCCGTCAAGCGGAGGCCTGGCCACGGCTCATGCGGCCAGCTTCGCAGGCGCGGCCTCGAGCGCCTGCTCGAGCACCTCGCCGATGTCCATCCCCGGGTGGAACGTCATCGCCTCGCGCACGTCGGCCGGGACGTCATCCAGGTCGCCGCGGTTGCGCTCGGGCAGGATCACCTCGGTCAGCCCCGCGGCATGGGCGGCGAGCACCTTCTGCTTGAGACCGCCGATCGGCAGCACGCGGCCCTGCAACGTGACCTCGCCGGTCATGCCGACCGTGTGCTTGATCGGGCGGCCGCTCAGCAGCGACGCCAGCGCCGTGGTCATCGTGATGCCGGCGCTCGGGCCGTCCTTCGGGATCGCTCCCGCCGGGACGTGCACGTGGAACTCGCGGTTCTCGAACGCGTCCTCGTCGATGCCGAGCTGGGCCGCGTGGCCACGGACGTAGGAGAGCGCGATCCGCGCCGATTCTTTCATCACGTCGCCCAGCTGGCCCGTGAGCACGAGAGGCGCGCCGCCCTTGCTTCCCTTCATCGATGTCGCCTCGATGAACAGCACGTCGCCACCGGTGCCCGTCACGCTCAGGCCGGTCGCCACCCCGGGCACCGCCGTCCGCAGCGCCGCCTCGTGGAACACCTTCTGACGCCCGAGCGCCTCGCGCACGTCCGGGATGTCGAGCACGACGGGCGCCTCCACGGTGCCCGACGCGATCCGCGTCGCGGTCTTGCGCAGCAGCGTTCCGAGCTCGCGCTCGAGGTTGCGCACGCCCGCCTCGCGCGTGTACTCGCTGACGACCGTGGTCAGCAGCTCGTCCGAAACCGTGACCTCGTCCTCGCGCAGGCCGTTGCGCTCGCGCTGGCGCGGCCACAGGTAGTCGCGCGCGATCGCCGTCTTCTCTGCGACCGTGTAGCCGTCGAAGCGGATCACCTCCATGCGGTCCAGCAGCGGACCGGGGATCGTCTCGGCGACGTTCGCGGTCGCGATGAACAGGACCTGCGAGAGGTCGAGCTCGACGTCGAGATAGTGGTCGCGGAAGCTGTGGTTCTGGGCCGGGTCGAGCACCTCGAGCAGTGCCGCGCTGGGGTCCCCGCGCCAGTCGGCGCCGACCTTGTCGACCTCGTCGAGCATGATCACCGGGTTCATCGTGCCGGCGTCGCGCAGCGCGCGCACGAGTCGGCCCGGGAGCGCGCCGATGTACGTGCGGCGGTGGCCGCGGATCTCGGCCTCGTCGCGCACGCCGCCGAGCGACATGCGCACGAACTCGCGCCCCGTGGCACGGGCGATCGACTCGCCGATCGAGGTCTTGCCGGTGCCGGGGGGACCGATGAGAGTGAGGATGGCGCCGGAGCGGCGGTCCTCCTGTATGCCCCGCTCGACGCGCAGCTTCTTGACCGCGAGGTACTCGACGATCCGGTCCTTGACGTCCTCGAGACCGGCGTGGTCGGCGTCCAGCACCGCGCGCGCGTCGACCGGGTCGAGCTTCTCGTCGGACCGCTTGGACCACGGCACGGACACGAGCCAGTCGAGGTAGGAGCGGATCATGCCGGCCTCGGCCGACTGCTCGCCCATGCGCTCGAGCCGCCCGAGCTCCTTGTTGGCCTGCTCGTCGACGGCCTCCGGCATCCCGGCCTCCGCGATCTTCGTGCGGTACTCCTCGACGATCGAGGCGGAGTCCTCGCCCAGCTCGCGCTGGATCGACTCCATCTGCTTGCGCAGGAAGTACTCGCGCTGCTGCTGGTCGGCGCCGTCGCGCACGTCCTCGCGGATCTTGCGCCGCAGCTGCAGCTCGACAAGGCGCTCGCGCTGGATCCTCGCGGCCAGCTCGAGGCGCTCGGTCACGTCGAGCGTCTCGAGCACCTGCAGCTTCTGCTCGAAGTTGACGTCGGGCGCGTAGCCGATCGTGTCGGCGAGCGGGCCCGGCTCGACGATTGCGCGAAGAAACTGGGCGATACGCTCGTCGGCGCCGCGCAGCTCGAGGATCTCCGCCACGACCGCGCGGTACTCGCGCTCGGCGGTGCGCGTGCGCCCGTCGACCGGAACGTCGTCGGGATGCTCGGTCACCTCGATGCGCAGCCGGCCGGTGGTGTCCGAGTGCGCGGCCCCGGCGATTCCGCGGGCGACGCCGGCGAGCGACACGGCTCGGCCGCCCCCGGGCAGCCGCACGCGGTCCGTGACCTCGGCGATCGTGCCGACCTTGGCGAACTCGCCGTCATGGCGCGGGATCAGCAACACGCGATCCTCGTCGCCCGCATCGACCGGGAGCGTCACGTCCATGGTGGGGAAGACGACGGTGTCGTCCAACGGGATGAGCAGGAGCGAGGTCATGTGGTGGCTTTCTCCGCGATAGCCGCTTACGAATAGTGCGTTACGGTAGCAGCGCGCGCCTCGATCCACAACCTCGCAGCCGCGCCAACATCTTAGTGCGACGCACTGAGATCCCGGTCCCTTGCGCTGGATCAGGGGACAGTCCCCGTTAGATAAAGGGGGACTGTCCCCGTTTAAGTTGCGGTCAGCGCGGTGGCATGCGGAGCGCGCCGTCGAGTCGGATGACCTCGCCGTTGAGCATCGGGTTCTCGACGATGTGGGCGGCAAGGGCGGCGTACTCCGACGGCGCGCCCAGTCGGGCAGGGTGCGGCACCTGCGCGCCGAGTGCCGTCCGTGCATCCTCGGGCAGGCCGGCCAGCAGCGGCGTGTCGAACAACCCCGGGGCGATCGTGCAGACGCGGATCCGCGCGCGGGCGAGGTCGCGGGCCGCCGGCAGCGTCATGCCTACGACGCCGCCCTTGGAGGCGGCGTAGGCGAGCTGGCCGATCTGGCCGTCATAGGCGGCGATCGACGCTGTCATCACGATCACGCCGGCCTCGCCGCCCTCGTCCGGCTCGTTGTCGAGCATCGCCGCGGCCGCCGCGCGCAGGAGGTGGAAGCTCCCCAGCAGGTTGACGTCGAGTACCTGGTGGAACGGCTCGACGCGATGCGGGCCGTCCTTGCCGGCCGTCCGCTCGGCCCAGCCGATGCCCGCGCACGTGACCGCGATCCGCAGGCCGCCGCCGGCCGCCGCGACCGCCGCCTCGACCTGGCCGGGATCGGTCACGTCGCAGCGCGTGAAGCCCGCGTCGAGCTCGCGCGCCAGCGCCGTTCCGCGGTCGGCGTCGATGTCGGCGATGATCACGCGGGCGCCACCGGCGCGCAGCCGGCGCGCGGTGGCCGCGCCCAGGCCGGATGCGCCGCCGCAGACGAGCGCCCGGGCTCCGTCGATCAGCATCCGCCGGACCCTCTCATGTCGAGACCTCGTAGCGCAGGTAGAGCTCGTCGCGATGCCGCAGGACCCATTCGAGCGTCAGACGCAACGGGTCGGCCAGGCCCAGCCCCTCGACGATGCGCGGCGCCCCGGGGTCGCCGGTGAGCATCGGCGAGAGCGTCAGGAACAGCTCGTCCACGACGCCCGCCTCGAGCAGCGCGCTGTTGAGCGTCGGCCCGCCCTCGCACAGCAGCGCGCGGACGCCGCGCCCGCGCAGGTCGGCCATGACCGCGCGCGGGTGCGGGTCCGCCATGCGCACCACCTCGAGCGGCGCGGCGACGTCCGGTGGCTCCCCGCCGGCGCCGGAGTAGACGATCACCGGCTGGTCCGCGGCCGCGAACAGGCCGGCATCCCACGGCAGGTCGAACGAGCGCGAGATCAGGACGGTCAGGGGCGTCTCGCTGAGCCCCGCCGCTTCACGCCGCGCGACGCGCTCGGCGTTGCGCACCATCCTCCCGTAGCCCTCGGCGCGGACCGTCGCGGTGCCGACGAGCACGGCGTCCGCGAGTGCCCGCAGCTCGGTCAGGAGCAGCGTGTCCGTCTCAGACCCGAGACCCTGCGTGCGGCCTTCGAACGACGCCCGCCCGTCGACGCTCGCGACCATGTTCAGGTACAGGAACGGGCGGTCCTCGGGCGCGCGCTCGCGCGGGCGCACCGCCGCGAGCCACTCGTGCGGCCGGCGCCGCTCGCCGCTCCCGAGCTGTTCGAGCTCGACGCTCATCTGGCGTGACAGCCCTCCAGGTGGTCGTTGACGAGCCCGCACGCCTGCATCAGCGCGTACGCGGTCGTCGGGCCGACGAAGCGGAAGCCGTGCTGCTTGAGCGCCTTGGCGAGCGCCGTCGACTCGGGCGTGTGGGACGGAACGTCGGCGAGCGAGCGCGGCGCCGCGCCCGCGGCCGCGTCGGGTGCGTGCGACCAGATCAGCGCGCTCAGGTCGTCGACCGCGGCCGCCGCGCGCGCGTTCGCGATCGTGGCCTCGATCTTGGCGCGGTTGCGGACGATCCCGGGGTCGTTCATCAGCCGCTCGACGTCGTCGCCGCCGAAGCCGGCGACCGCGGCGATCTCGAAGCCCGCGAACGCGGCCCGGAAGTGCTCGCGCTTGCGCAGGATCGTCAGCCACGAGAGGCCGGACTGGAACGCCTCCAGGCAGAGCCTTTCGTAGAGCGCGTCGGAGCCTTGGACCGGCCTGCCCCACTCGTCGTCGTGATAGCGCTGGTAGTCGGGCGTGCTCGCCGCCCAGCGGCAGCGTGCGCGCCCGTCCTCGCCCGTCACCAGGTCGCTCGCCGGCATCCGCGCGGACGCTATCCCACGCCGGCCCAGGTAGTGTCCCGGCCACATGCGTGAAAAGGCTGCACCGGATCGCAACCTCGCGCTCGAGCTCGTGCGCGTGACCGAGGCGGCCGCGCTCGCCAGCGCACGCTGGATCGGGCGCGGTGACAAGGAGGCCGCCGACCAGGCAGCCGTCGACGGCATGCACGCGGTGCTGCACACGATCCACATGAGCGGCGTCGTCGTGATCGGCGAGGGAGAGAAGGACGACGCGCCGATGCTCCACAACGGCGAGGAGATCGGCGACGGCTCACCGCCCCTGGTGGACATCGCGGTCGACCCGCTCGAGGGCACGCGTCTGTGCGCGCTCGGCATGCCCAGCGCGATCGCCGTCATCGCGCTGGCCGAGCGCGGCACGATGTTCGATCCCGGCCCGATCGTGTACATGGAGAAGATGGCCGTCGGCGACCGCTTCGCTGACCTGCTCGACCTCGACCGCCCGCTCGGGAAGACGGTCGAGCTGATCGCCGAGCGTAAGGGCACGGACCCCAACGGCGTCATGGCCGTGGTGCTCGACCGCCCGCGCCACACGGAGGGCATCGACGCGATCCGCGCGGCCGGTGGGCGCGTCCAGCTGATCACCGACGGTGACGTCTCCGGGTCGCTGAACGCGATCTCCCCCGACCGCGCCGCCGACTTCCTGTGGGGAATCGGCGGCACGCCGGAGGGCGTCATCAGCGCTGCCGCGGTCAAGTGCATCGGCGGCGCGCTGTTGGGCCGGCTGCACCCGCGCGACGACGCGGAGCGCACCGCGGCTGCCGACGCCGGCTATGACCTCTCACGCACGCTCACGCATGACGACCTCGTACGCGGCGAGGACGTGTTCTTCTCGGCCACCGGCGTGACCGACGGCGACGTGCTGCAGGGCGTCCGCTACGAGGGTGCGCGCGGTGCGAGCACGGAGTCGCTCGTGATGCGCTCGCGTTCCGGAACGGTGCGGCGGATCCAGTCGCGCCACGACCGCGCGAAGCTGCGCTCGCTCACGGGCTACGCCGCCGGCTGAGGCGCGGCACGACCAGCGCGATAGCGATCGCGGCGGCCGCCACGAGCGCGCCGACCAGCGGCCACGGCGTGTCTCCGACGGTGACGCCCGCGGACTCGCGCGGGCCGTCGCCGGCGGTGCTCGCCTCCGCGCCCGGCTCCGGGATCGCGTAGCGCCCGACGGCCGACTCCTCCAGCTCGAGCTTCGCGAGCGAGCGCAGGAAGCCGTGCGTGACCAGCACGTGGATGCGCGACTGGGTGTTGGCGTAGACCCAGCGCGCGGACCGGAACGCGATCGCGGGGTAGAACGAGGACACCTCGACCTCGACGTGCAACCGGGCGCGCCCGGGCGCCGGGCCGGGGCAGCGCTGGAGGTCGATCTCGAGGTGGCCGTCGCCCTCGCGGCCCTGCGACGCGACCAGGATGCCGTCACGGATCCGCCAGCGGACGATCCCGCGCTCGGCGTCCATCGAGTACTCCGGCGCCCGGAAGCGCAGCAGCACGAGCGGCCGCGCGACCAGCACGACGGAGCGCTCGGTCGGCGTGTAGGCGACGCGGACCAGGCCGAGCGTCACACGCGAGAGGTACCGCCAGTAGGTCCGTGCGATCCGCTCGAGATGCATGAGCGTCCAGATCGCGTCGAGCTCGGCCTCCGGCATCGTCAGATCGGCGGCCTGGACCGAGCGCACGGCGCCGTGCTCGTCGAATGCGGTGTGCTCTTCCGGATCGCGGATCACCGCGTCCGCGACGCGCTGGACGCGCCTCCGGTTGAGCAGCTTCAAGCGAGCGCCTCGCGAACCGCGCGGTCGAAGCCCAGCGGGCTGTCGTTGACGCCCGGCGGCGGCGGGGTGTGGACGACCATCTCCTCCTTGAGACCGTCGACCAGCGGGCGCACCAGCCCGATGTCGACCGGCGTGACGAGCGCTACCCAGTGCGACGACAGGCGCGGGGTCAGCAGGGGCACCGGGATGACGAGCGGCTTGCGGCGCCCCATCGCGGACGCCGTGCGGGCGATCATCTCGCGGTAGGAGAGCACGTCGGCGCCCCCGAGCTGGACCTCGGCGGGCGCCTCGTCGAGCTCGGCGAGCGCCGCCAGCGCACGTGCGACGTCCGCGATCGCCACGGGTTGGGAGCGCGTGTCGAGCCAGCGCGGAGTGATCATCACGGGCAGGCGGCGCGTCAGGTGGCGCAGCATCTCGAACGATGCGCTGCCGGCGCCGATCACCATCGCCGCGCGCACGTACACGAGCTCCGGCACCCGCTGGCGCAGCAGCTCGCCGACCTCGTGGCGCGAGCGCAGGTGCTCGGACGTCGTGTCGTCGCCGAGCCCGCCGAGGTAGACGACGCGCTCCACCCCGGCGTCGCGGGCGGCCTCGCCGAAGTTGACGGCGGCCTCGCGGTCGCGGCGCGCGAAACCGGCGGCGTCGCCGGAGCCGCTGCCCATCGAGTGGATCAGGTAGTACGCGGTGCGGCAGCCGGCCAGCGCCTCGGCGAGCCCGGTGCCGGCGACGGCATCGCCCTTGCGCGCGTCGACCTCCGCGGGGAGCCTGCCCGGCGCCGGATCGCGCATCAGCGCGCGGACGCGGCGCCCGCGCCGCAGCAGCTCGCCGAGCAGGTGGGAGCCGACGTAACCGGATGCTCCGGTCAGCAGGATCGGATCGGGGTCGCGCATCTGGCGCGCTGCCGCGATTACGGCTTCGGGAGCCGGTCGACGGCCCGCTTGACGACCCGCCCACCAACCCTCAGGCCCGCCTGCGTGAGCCCGCCGACGGCCTGGACGGCGCCGCCCACGAGCGCCAGGCCGCCGGGACGGCCGCTCGCGGCCGCCGGCTCCTCGGACGCGGCGCTGGTCCCGATCCCGGGCGCGCCCTCGCGGGTGGCGCGCGGGGGCGGGTCAGCGGACGGCGAAGCCGAGTCGCCCGCGGCATCCGCTGCCGCCTGCGTCGTCTCGAAGGTGCGCGGCGCGACGGCCTTACGCCGCTTCGCGGCCGCGCCGGTTTCCGGTTTCGCTGCGCCGGAGGCGGCGGACTTAACCGCCTTCTTCGCAGCCCGCTTCGGCGGCACTGCCTCCGCTGCGGCCTGCGCTGGCGCCGGCACCTCGAACGTCTTCGGCGCGCTCCCGCGGCGCGTCCCGATGCGCTCCGCGCGGGTCGCTGGCAGCGCCGCCAGCACGCCCTTGTCGTCCTTCTTCGGCTTCGCCTTCGCCTTCTTGGGCTTGTCGACCTTGTCAGCCATACGGCTGCGAGTGTACGGCCACATCCCGTCGCGCCGCGCGATTGACGGTAAAATCGGAGCTCCTAGACTGGCTGTTTCGCGTTCTCCAGCTTCGCCTGCCGGTTTCGGGGGTACGGGACAATGGGGTGGCGCCAATCTCAACACCTTGCGTCGGCGACGGGTTGAATCCGGGCGACGTCGGAGCTAGACAGGACATGAATGTCAGTAGTTGATCTGCAAGAACTCGAAGAGGTCAAAGGCCTGGTCCTCAAGGGCCAGCAGGTGGGCGTGCTGACGTTCGCGGAGATCGCAACCGCAGTGCAGGAGATCGACCTCGACGAGGCCGACGTCGAGGAGCTGCACGGCTTCCTCGAGAAGTCGGAGATCGAGCTGGTCGAGGAGATCGATCCAGCGCTCGCGGCGCAGGAGGAGCGCGCGCCGGACAAGCGCGGCCGGCGCAAGGCCAAGACGGCGATCGATCTCAAGCCGGACATGACGACCGACTCGCTGCAGCTGTTCCTCAAGGACATCGGCAAGGTCCGCCTGCTCACCGCCCAGGAAGAGGTCGATCTCGCGCGGCGGATCGAGCGCGGCGATCTCGACGCGAAGCAGAAGATGGTCGAGTCCAACCTACGGCTCGTCGTCTCGATCGCGAAGAACTACCGCAACCAGGGGCTGCCGTTCCTGGACCTGATCCAGGAGGGCACGCTCGGCCTGGTGCGCGCGGCGGAGAAGTTCGACTACCGCAAGGGCTTCAAGTTCTCGACCTACGCCACCTGGTGGATCCGCCAGGCGATCGCACGGGCGCTGGCTGACAAGGCGCGCACGATCCGCATCCCGGTGCACGTCGTCGAGAAGCTCAACAAGATCGGGCGCGCCGAGCGCAAGCTCGACACCGAGCTCGGTCGCGAGCCGACCCCGGAGGAGATCGCCGACGTGACGGGCATCGACCCCGAGGAGGTCGACTCGATCAAGCGCTCCGCGCAGGCGCCTGTCTCGCTCGAGAAGCCCGTCGGCGACGAGGAGGAGTCCGAGTTCGGCCAGTTCATCGCGGACGAGCGCGCCGAGTCACCCTACGAGCGCGCCGCGGAGATCCTCACGAAGGAGGCGTTGCGCGAGGCCCTGGAGAACCTCTCCTACCGCGAGCGCCGCGTGCTGGAGCTGCGCTACGGCCTCGGCGGAGAGCATCCGCGCACGCTCGACGAGGTCGGGCGCACCTTCAACGTCACGCGCGAGCGCATCCGCCAGATCGAGAACCAGTCGCTCAAGAAGCTGCAGTCGTTGGCTGAGGCGCAGAAGCTGCGCGACGTGGCTTAGGGCCGCCACAACCTCAAGACCGGCCGCGGTCGCGCCGATGAAGGTCGCGATGGCCTTCGATCTAGACCATGCGCTCCGCTACCTGATCGCGGCGGAGGGCTCCGACCTGCACCTTAAGGTCCCGGCCTACCCGCTCGTCCGGCTGCACGGCAAGCTCGAGCCGATCGCCGGCCCCGAGCGCCTCACGCCGGAGGACACCGAGCGCGTCGTGCGTGAGATGCTCCACGACCCGAACAAGCTGGCGGAGTTCGAGGCGGAGAACGAGGTCGACTTCTCCTACGCGCTCGAGGGCCTGGCGCGGTTCCGCGTCAACGCCTTTCGCCAGAAGGGCTTCGTGTCGCTCGTGCTGCGCGCGATCCCGGTCAACATCAAGTCGATCGAGGAGCTCGCCCTGCCGCCGGTGATCGCCCAGCTGGCTGAGGAGGAGCGCGGGATCGTGCTGCTCACAGGCACCACCGGCTCGGGCAAGTCGACCACGCTCGCGGCGATGATCGACCACATGAACCGGACGATGCAGAAGCACATCGTCACGATCGAGGACCCGATCGAGTTCCTGCATCCCGACCGCAGCTCGATCGTCAACCAGCGCGAGGTCGGTCAGGACACCGCCTCGTTCAAGCGCGCCCTGCGCCGCGTGCTGCGCCAGGATCCGGACGTCATCCTCGTCGGCGAGATGCGCGACGAGGAGACGGTGCAGACCGCGCTGAGCGCGGCCGAGACAGGCCACCTCGTGCTCTCGACGCTGCACACGGTCGACGCCTCGGAGTCGATCAACCGCATCATCGACTTCTTCGAGCCGCACCAGCAGTCGCAGGCGCGCGCGATGATCGCCGGCACGCTCAAGGGCATCGTCTCCCAGCGACTCGTGCGCACGGCGGACGGAAACGGCCGCGTCGCGACCGCCGAGATCCTAGTCATGACAGGCCGCGTGCACGACATGATCCTCGACCCGAAGCTGACCGGGCAGCTGCCCGAGGTGATCGCCGAGGGCGGCTATTACGGGATGCAGACATTCGACCAGCATCTGCTCCAGCACCTCGAGGCCGGCCGGATCACGATGGACGACGCGGTCCACGTCGCCACCTCGCCGCACGACTTCAAGCTGATGGTCGCGGCGGCCGGCAGGCCGAAGGGCGAGGGCCAGGCACAAGGCCCGGGCGCGAGGCGGGCCCCGGTGAGCAAGGAACCGCCGCCTCCGCAGCCGACCGCCGACCTGCCCGGTGTCGCGGATCTCGCGCCCGCCGTCGCACAGCCTCCCGCACCACAGCCGGCGTCCGCGCCGTCCGCGCCTCCGCCGGGCTTCTAGCCACCGATCGGACTGCTTGACTCGCCCCAGCAGGCCATGCAAGGTCTGAGCCCGAACGACGATCCACGCGAAAGGACCCCCTGACGTGCAGACGACGCTGGCGCAGTTCAACGAGACGCAGTCCCAGGACGCGTTCGCCCTGCAGAACTCGAAGCTGCTGAAGGTGCGGCTCGGAGCCTCCGGCGAGATCCAGGCCAAGGCTGGGTCGATGGTCGCCTACCAGGGCGAGGTCACGTTCGAGCACGCCGGCTCCGGCGGGCTCGGGCGGATGATGAAGAAGGCTGTGACGGGCGAGGGCACGACGCTCATGAAGATGTCCGGCACGGGCGAGGTGTTCCTCGCGGATCAGGCCCAGGAGGTCCACCTGATCTACCTCGAGGACGACTTCATCACGGTCAACGGGCCGAACCTGCTCGCGTTCGACGCCGACATCGACTGGGACATCAAGCGCATCTCGGGCGGCGCGTCGGCCGCGATGGCCGGCGGCCTGTTCAACCTCGAGCTGCGCGGAACCGGTTGGGTGGCGATCCTCTCTGACGGGCCGCCCGTGCTGCTCAACGTCGCATCGGCCCCGACGTTCGCCGACGCGCAGGCGGCGATCACCTGGTCGTCGGGCGTCTCCACCTCGATCAAGACCGACTTCAAGATGAAGAACCTGATCGGCCGTGGCTCGGGCGAGACGATCCAGATGGCGTTCAGTGGCCAGGGGTGGGTGCTCGTGCAGCCTTCCGAGGGCCAGGTCGCCGGAGCGGCCACGAGCGGCGGCAGCGCCGGCGGCGGGCTCGGCAACCTGCTCGGGAATTAGGGCGCAGCCCGGTCAAGCTCCGGCATCGATGCCGGCAACACCATCACGATGCGGTCCGGATGACCCCCCGGAGCGCTCTCTCACACGTGGATCACGTCGCCGTCGCCGGCGGCGGCGTCGTCCACGATCGCCTCGCACGTCGCGCACCACCAGCGCGCCTCGAGCATGGCCCCGCAGCCGGCGTGCCGGAGCGGCTCGCCCGCGCCGCCGCTGCGCGCGCCCCAGTCGGCCAGCAGGCGCAGCGCTCCGGCCAGCTCGCGCCCACTCTCCGTCAGCTCGTAGACGAAGCGCGGCGGGCGGTCGGAGTAGGGTCGCGAGACGATCAGCGCCTGCTCGGTGAGCTGCTTGAGCCGCGCGCTCAAGACGTTCGGCGCGATCCCGTCCAGGTCGTCCTGGAGCTCGTTGAAACGGCGCTCGCCGGCCAGCAGCGTGGCGACGATCAGCAGTGTCCACCGATCGCCGACGCGTTCGAGCGCGTCGGCCAGCGGGGAGGGCGGCGCGGGGGCTCGACGGTGGCGGCCCATGGCGCATAGAGCGTATCCGCCTTACTGATAGAGTCAGTGACTTGCAATCTGCAAGTGACGTGGAGTCGTGGCGGGAGGACGCGCGGTGAACTTCCTCGACGAGCTCGAGGCGGCGGTGACGGCGGTGGCCGGCCGGGTCGGCCCAGCGGTCGTAGGGCTCGGCCGCGGCTGGGGACGCGGCTCGGGCGTCGTCGTCGCCGAGGGGCGGGTGCTGACCAACGCCCACGTGCTGCGCGGGGAAGAGGTGGCGGTCACGCGCGCCGACGGCGAGGTCGCGCTCGGTCGCGTCGCCGGCACCGACGCCGCTCTCGACGTGGCCGTGATCGCGGTCGACACGGGCGCCGCCCAAGCGGTCGCCTGGGAGCCGGCGGCGCTCGAGCAGCTCGCCGCGGGCCGGCCCGTGTTCGCGCTCGCCGATCCCGGTGGGCGCGGGCTGCGCACGAGCTTCGGGCTCGTGACTGCGACCGGGCGGTCGTTCCGCGGGCCGCAGGGGCGCCGGATCCGCGGCTCGATCGAGCACTCGGCGCCGCTGCCGCGCGGCTCCTCCGGAGGGCCGCTGGTGGATGCCGGCGGGCGCCTGCTGGGGATCAACTCGGTCCGGATGGAGGGCGGGCTGCTGCTGGCGCTGCCCGCCGACGCGGCGCTGCGCGCGACTGTCGACGCGCTCGGTCGTGGCGAGCTGCCGGCCCGTCCCCGGCTCGGGCTCGCGCTTGCGCCGCCGCGCGCCGCGCGCCAGATGCGGGCCGCGGTCGGGCTCCCCGAGCGCGACGGGCTGCTCGTCCGCGGCGTCGAGCCGGGTAGCCCTTCGGAACGTGCCGGGCTCAAGCAGGGCGATCTGCTGGTCGCCACCGGCAGCCGGGCGCTGCACGGCTACGACGATCTCTTCGACGCGCTCGACGAGGCGCAGGGCTCGATCACGTTCACTGTGGTGCGCGGGGCCGAGGAGCGGCAGGTCGAAACACACTTCAGTTTGTGAAGCCTAGCGCTAAAATGCGGCGCTGATGCCGAACTCCGACTGTCCCGTCTGCCGCACCGCGGACATCGTCTGCGGGAAGTGGACGCTGCTCGTGATACGCGACCTGGCGGAGCACCGGGCGCGGTTCTGCGAGCTCGAGCGCTCGCTCGCCGGCATCTCCCCGCGCACGCTCTCGCTGCGTCTGCGGGCGCTCGAGGAGGAGGGCATCGTCGCGCGCCAGACGTTCCCCGAGGTGCCGCCACGAGTCGAGTACGCGCTCACCGACAAGGGTCGCGCGCTCGTGCCGATCATCGAGTCGATGCGCTACTACGGCACGGAGTGGCTCCGCGCCGAAGGCAGCTGCGCCGAGCCGGCCGAGCCGGCGATCGCCGCGGCGTAGCAGACGCTCCGGACCGCAAGCACGCCTGCGGTCGGCAGGAAGCCCGCCGCGGCTGTTGAACTGGCCGCGCATGCACAACCGCGCGCTGCACGACACGCTTGCCGCCTTCGTGGAGGAGGCCGCCTGGCAGCTGGCCGAGGAGGTCTCCGGCGGCGCCGAGATTCCGTTCGAGCTCATCAACTCGGCGCCATCCAGCCGCGGCGCCGCTCCGCTCTACTGCTATCGCCCTCAGACCCAGCGCTTCCTGGCCGCGCGCGCGGGTGCGCTCGGGCGGCTGCCGTCCTACGTGCCGGCGATCCAGGGCCTGATGACCCTGCCCGACCTGAGCGGCTATCTCCGGTCGCGCGGGCGACGGCCGGCCGGCCCGGACGCGCAGTCCCAGGCTGACGCCGCGCTGCAGGCGTTCCTCACCGCGATGTGGGCCGATGCGACCGAGTTCGAGTTCAGCGCTCACCGCTTCGAGGCCGCTTTCGCGGAGCTGGAGGGTGCGGTCTACGAGGGCTGCGAGCTGGCGCTCGTCGTGACGCCGGTCGACGGGCTGGTGATCGAGTCCGAGGAGGTTGCGCTCGGCGACGGCCTGCGGCTCGTGCGCGGCATCAGCCTCCAGGACGCGCCACCTGAGCTGCGCGCGGACGAGTACGCGACCGTCGCGGTGCTGACGCTCGAGGGCGAGGGCCCGAGCCTCGAGCGAGCGGGCAAGCGCCTGCGCCGGCTACAGACCGCGCTGCGCCTATGGGACGACGCCGAGCCGGCGCTCGGCCCGACCGCATGGGCACGCACCGACGGAGCTCCTTGGCTGGCGATCCCGCTCGCGACGGGCCTGCGCCGCCCGAGCGGCGACTGCCTGCTCGCATCCGAGGAGGAGGACCCGCTCCGCGCGTTCTGCTCCCTGATCGCCCGCCGCACGCCACGCGCCGGCGAGCTCGCCTGGGCATTGCGGCGGTTCGAGCTCGGGTGCGAGCGCAGTACGGCGCTCGAGGCGCTGACGGACTGGCTGCTCAGCGCCCGCGCGCTGCTGGCCGAGCCCGACGCGGCCGGCTACGAGCGGCTGTCGGAGCGGATGGCGGCGATCTGCGCCGTCCCCGGCGAGCGCGACGAGCTGACGACGACCTTGCACCGAGCGATCGCGATGGAGCGCGGCGCGGTGGCCGGCATCGTGCGCCCTGATCCCGCCGTCGAGGAGATCGTCGATGCGCTCGGCTCCTGCCTGCGCGCGATCGTGCGCGACGTGCTGTGCGGTCACCTCGAGCCTGACCTGCGGCGGGTCGCGGACGAGCTGCTGGCGGATGGGGCGCCCGTTGCGGTTGCGCTCGACGAACGTCCACTGCGGCATTAGAGGGGTGAGTCTCGCGGTTGCAGGCGACTCCGTTGCGACTTGGCGTCGCTATCCAACTCGCAACGCAGCAGGTGAGCGACGACCTCACGGGCGTCATGCGCCGCGAACCTAAAGGGGGACTGTCCCCCTTTAGTTGACGTTCACCGCTCGCGCAGCTCCAGCACCGACGCCGCGGCCAACAGCATCGTCACGCCGACCCGCGGGTCGCGCGGCGATGCGCGCTGCTCGCGCAGCACGACCGCCGACCACGGCCGCCCCGCATCGAGCTCGGGCGCCAGCTCGGCCG
>DASQMT010000109.1:0-7403 GCA_035645355.1 Solirubrobacteraceae bacterium
ACTACCCCGACGCCCACGACGAGGTCGCGGTGGTCGAGCGGTCGCTGGCCGGCGTCGCCGACGTGCGCGAGGTGCTCTCCCCCGCCGCCCTCGGGCGCCACCAGCAGGCCGCGCACGGCGTCTACGTGGACCGTCGCGTGATGGAGTACGCGGTCGCCCTCACGACCGCCACCCGCGAGCACGACGACAAGGGCTGGGTCGAGTTCGGCGCCTCGCCGCGCGGCTCGATCAACCTCGTGCACGCCGGCCGCGCGCTCGCCCTGCTGCGCGGCCGCGACTACGTGCTCCCGGCCGACGTGTGCGACCTCGCGCGCGACGTCCTGCGCCATCGCATCGTGCTGACCTACGAGGCGCTCGCCGCCGGGGTCGACTCCGATCGCGTGCTCGACGACGTGCTCGAACGCGTTCCGATGCCGCGCATCGAGCTGGCCGGAGAGGCCACCCGGGCACGATGAGCTTCCGCGAGCCGCTGCTGCTCGCCGGGCTCGTCCTCGTCCCATTGGCCCTGCTCGCCTACTGGGCCGCCCAGCGCCGGCGGCGCCGCTTTGCGATCCGCTACCCGGCGGTCGACGTGCTGGCAGGAATCGGCGGACGCGCGCGCGCCCGGCACCTGCCGGGCCTGCCCGCCTGCCGTCAGCGAGCGCTCCACGACCGCGACCTCGTCGCGCGCGACGGGATAATCGACGACGAGCTTGAACATGAAGCGGTCGACCTGCGCCTCGGGCAGCGGGTACGTGCCCTCGGACTCGATCGGGTTCTGCGTGGCCATCACGAGGAAGGGCGCCGGGACGCGATGCGTCTCGTGACCGATCGTCACCTGATGCTCCTGCATGACCTCCAGCAGCGCCGACTGGACCTTTGCCGGCGCGCGGTTGATCTCGTCCGCGAGCAGGAAGTTGCAGAAGACGGGACCCAGCTCGGTGTCGAAGCCGCCCGTGTCGGCGCGGTAGATGCGGGTTCCGACGAGATCCGCCGGCACGAGGTCCGGGGTGAACTGCAGGCGCTTGAACGAGCCTCCGAGCACGTCCGCGACAGTCTTGATGGTGAGCGTCTTCGCCAGGCCCGGGACGCCCTCGAGCAGCACGTGGCCGCCGGCGAGCAGGGCGACGAGCAGCCGCTCGAGCATCCCCTCCTGCCCGACGATCACGCGCTTGACCTCGAACAGCGCTGTCTCCAGCGCGGCGTGGGCCTCGCGCGCCGGGCTCTCCTCCTCGCGTCCGTCCAGAGCCCTCAGGCGTAGTTCCTCCGTGCTCACGTTGCGGTCTGACTCCTGGGTCGGATGCGGTGCGGGCTCGGCGCTCATCCCTGGATCGCCTGGTCGGGGCGCGTGCCGAGCTCCACGTCGATCGTACGCTGCTCGCCGTCGCGCACCACCTCGAGCTCGATGCGATCGCCCGGCTTGTGCTCCAGGATGGCACTCGAGAGGTCGCCCGGCTCCTTGATCTCGCGGCCGTCGACCGCCGTGATCCGGTCGCCGACGCGCAGGTCCGTGCCGGCCGCGGGCCCGATCGGGGAGATCGCCGCCACGACGGCGCCTTCGCCGCTCGGGGCCGGCGCGGACGTGACGCCGAGGAACGCGCGCTCGAGGTCGCCGCCCTCGATCAGCTGCGGGACGACCTCCTTGACCGTGTCGACGGGTACGGCGAAGCCGACGCCGCTCGACTGACGCGACGATGAGGCGATCTGCGAGTTGACGCCGATCACGCGGCCCTGGGCATCGAGCAGCGGGCCACCCGAGTTGCCGGGGTTGATGGCCGCGTCGGTCTGCAGCACGCCGTCGATCGGGAAGCCGTTGGGCGACTCGATCTGGCGGTCGAGCGCCGAGATGATGCCGGTCGTGACGCTGCCCGAGAGGCCGAACGGGCTGCCGATCGCGATCGCGACGTCGCCCGGACGCAACTGCGACGAGGACGCCAGCTCGAGCGGGTCGGTCTCGGCCGGCACCTTGTCCGGGTCGACCTCGAGCACCGCGAGGTCGGTCGACGCGTCGCTGCCGACCAGCTTCGCCGGCAGCGGGTCACCGCCCTCTCCGAAGCGGACGCTGAACTCGGTGCCGCCGTCGA
Organism: Solirubrobacteraceae bacterium; assembly: GCA_035645355.1. GTDB lineage: Bacteria > Actinomycetota > Thermoleophilia > Solirubrobacterales > Solirubrobacteraceae > DASQMT01. The sequence continues at coordinate 2,064 of DASQMT010000109.1, forward strand.
CGACGTGCTCGTTCGTGACGACGTGTCCCTTGGCGTCCATCAGGAAGCCGGAGCCGTTCCCGCCGTTGCCGTTCTGCACGAAGGCGACGCCCGGTGCTGCCTCGGCGTAGATCTCCGACACGCTGCCGGCAGCCGCGCGCTCGTCGGATACGGCAGCGGTCTCGGCGCGCGGCGCCTGACTGACCACGCGCTCGGTTCTGTCGAGCACGCCGGCCACTGCGAGCACGGCGATGACGAGACCGACCGACGCCGCCCCGAGGAACGTGAAGAAGACGTTGGACAGGCGGCTTGAGCGGTTCATGCGAGGGATAGAAGAGCGCAGCGGATAATGATCGGTAATTCCTTCATCAGCACGGGCTAAGCGTGGACGGATGGACTAGCTCAGGCCGAGCCGTCGGCGAGCGCGCGGCCGAGCTGCTCCGCGGCCGCCTCGACCTGGGCGAGATCCGATGCCTCGAGCACGACCTGCAGGTCGATGATCCGCTTGCCGAAGCCGTCGAGCGCGTCGTGACCGACGATCGCGTGCAGCGGCACGCCCGCCTGGCGCGTGCGCGTGCCGATCTCGCCGACGAGCCCGCCCGCGAGTGCCCGCTCGTCGAGCCTGCCTGCGCCGGTGACGACCGCACGAGCGGCGCGCATGCGCGCGTCGAAGCCCAGCGAGTCGAGGATCCACGGCGCGCCGGGCTCCAGCACGGCGCCGTGCTCGGAGCGCAGCCGCTCTCCGAGCTCGGAGGCGGGCGCGCCCGCCTCGGTCAGCACGACGAGCCGCGCGCTGCCGAGCCCACCGTGGCCGGCGATCGCCGCCAGCGCCCCGGCGCCGCCGTCGTTCGGGGACGCGCCGCCGGCAGCGAGCAGCACGACCTCAGCGCCCGCGTCGGCGGCGGCGCAGACGAGCTCGCCGGTGGCGTACGACGACGGGCCGGGCAGCGGCTCGACAACCGCGGCGCCGCCGGCGTCGATCAGGCCGAACGCCGCACGCCGGCCGTCCACCTGCACGCCGACCGTCTCCCCCCCGAGCCCGAGCAGCAGCGCCTCCAGCGTGCCGGCGCCGCCGGCGGCCAGCGGACACAGGTCGGGCGGCACGAGGCCGGCCCGCTCGAGCCCACGGCCGATCGCACCGGCGACAGCGGATGCGCGCATCGCGCCCTCGAACGCAGCGGGTGCGACGAGCACCGGGAGCCCGGGCCAGCTCAGCATCCGCGCATCCTGACGCGGGCGCCCAGCGTTGAGCGCGAGTTAAGCCGCGCACGCGCGCGGGGCGAACGTGGCATATTGCCAACGTCGTGGAATTGCGTCCCGTAACGGCCGGTGCCGGTGGCCCCTGGGTTCCCGATGACCGCGCGCTCGTCGCGCTGCAAGGCGCGCTCGGTGTGCTGGGGGCGAAGTGGAGCCTCTCCGTGCTCGCCCGGCTCACGGTCGGGACGCACCGCTTCAACGAGCTGCTGCGCCAGATCGACGGCGTCTCCCGCCGCATGCTCTCCTCGACGTTGCGCCAGCTCGAGCGCGACGGCCTCGTCCTGCGCCACGTCTACGCGCGCGTGCCGGCGCGCGTGGAGTACGAGCTGTCGGACACCGGCGAGGCGCTGCTGATGGCGCTCGCGCCGCTGCTGGACTGGGGCAAGCTGCACCAGGTCGAGATCGGCGAGGCGCGCGAGCGCTTCGATCGCCTGCAGCTCTGGCGCGCCGAGAGCCAGGAGCTGCAGACGAACTCGCGGCAGCGCCAGCCACGGGTGCCGGGCGTCTACTAGTACAGGAGCTGCTCCATGCGGCACTCGCGCGGAGGTTTGTCCTCGCGCCAGCGGATCACCTTGGTGCCGTGCCGGATGCGGTTGTTGGATACGTGGTCGAACGAGACCTCGACGACCAGCTCCGGCCGCAGCTCGATCCACTCCAGCTCGCGCTCGTTGTTCCAGCGGCTCGGGTCACCCATGCCGCGCTGGCCGGTCTCGTAGGGCGCGAGTCGGCCCGGCAGCGCGCGCTTCTCCGCCGCCTTGAAGCCAGACGAGTGCCCGACGACGCGCAGCTCGCCGTCGTCGTCGTAGAGGCCGAGGATCAGCGAGCCGAGGGTGCTCTCCTCCTTGCCGGGACGCCAGCCGATGATTACGGCGTCGATCGTGCGCACGCGCTTGATCTTCACCATGCCGACGCGCTCCCCGGGGCAGTAGCGCGCGTCCTGGCGCTTGGCGATCACGCCCTCGGCGTGCTGGAGCCAGGGCTCCGCCTCGGCGGGGTCCTCGGTCGCCGGCGTCAGGTCGACGGGCGCGTCCACGATCCGGCCCAGGCGGTCGCGGCGCTCCGCCTGCGGCAGCTCGAGCAGGACGTCGTCCGCCTCGGCCAGCAGGTCGAATGCGACGAAGCGCGTCGGCGTCGTCTCGGCCAGCATCGCGATCCGCGATCCGGCCGGGTGGATGCGCTGGCCGAGCGCGTCGAAGTCCTGCCGGCCGGCGGAGTCGAAGAGCACGATCTCGCCGTCGAGCACGTAGCGACCGGCGGGGAACTCCAGCTCCGGGAAGTAACGCGACAGCGGTCTGCCGTTGCGCGACTGCAGCACCACCGCGGCGCCGTCGACGAACGCGATCGCCCGGAAGCCGTCCCACTTGGGCTCGTAGACCCAGCCGTCGCCGAGCGGCAGCGTGCGCGCAGTCTTGGCGAGCTGCGGTAGCAGCGGCGGTGAGAGCGGCAGCGGCACGAACGGGCGATCCTAGCGGCGGCTACGATGCCGCCATGGCCCACGATCAAGCGACCGTCGCTGAAGAGGAATACCTGCAGACGATCATCTGGCTGCAGGAGGCCGGGCTGCCGATGACGGGCGCGAACGTGGCGCGCGCGATGCAGCTCTCGGCGCCGACGGTTCACGAGATGATCGGCAGGCTCGAGCGCGACGGGTACGTCGCGCGCGGCGCGGACAAGTCGCTCACGTTCACCGAGAGCGGCCGCGAGCACGCCGAGGGGATGGTGCGCCGGCACCGGCTGATCGAGCGCTTCTTGACCGACGTGCTCGGGATTCCCTGGGACGAGGTGCACGAGGAGGCCGAGCGGCTGGAGCATGCGATGTCGCCGGTGCTCGAGGAGCGCATGCACGCGGCGATCGGCAACGCCAAGACCTGCCCGCACGGGCATCCGATAAACGTCGGCGAGCGGACCGTCGGCGTGCCGCTGGGCGATGTCGAGCTGGGGGCGAGCGTGCGCGTGCTGCGCTTCGAGAACGAGGCCGAGGAACTGCTGCACTACCTCAAGGACGCGGGCATCGAGCCCGGGATGCAGGGCACCGTGGCCGAGCGCGACGACGATCAGGTCGTCGTCGAGTCGGACGGCCGTCGCTGCGCTCTGACGCGCTCCGTCGCGATGACCGTGTCCGTGACCGCCGATCCCTCGCCGCCCGCGCGCACCGCGCTGCCGGACCAGCTCGTGCTGTCCAAGGACCGCTACGGGCGCTAGCCACCCAGCGCGGCGGCGAGCACCTCCAGCAAGCGGTCCGCGTCACGCTCGCCGACGACCATCGGCGGCTTGATCTTGAGCACGTTGCGGTGCGGCCCGTCGGTCGAGAGCAGCACGCGCTCGCGGCGCGCGCGCTCGGCGACGGCGGTCGCGGCGCCGGTCGCGGGCCGTCCGTCCGGGTGGGTCAGCTCGACGCCGACGAACAGCCCCGCTCCGCGCACGTCGCCGATCAGTGGATGCCGCCGGGCGAGCTCGCGCAGGCCGTCCAGCATGCGGGCGCCGACGCGCGCGGCGTTCGCCTGCAGGCGCTCGTCGGCGATCACGTCGAGCACGGCAAGCGCGGCGGCGCATGACACCGGGTTGCCGCCGAAGGTGTTGAAGTACTCCATGCCCGTCTCGAACGAGCGCGCGATCGCCGGGGTGGTGACGACGGCGCCGATCGGATGGCCGTTGCCGATCGGCTTGCCCAGCGTGACGATGTCGGGCACGGCGTCGCCTCCGAGCTCGAAGCCCCAGAAGCTGCTCCCCACCCGGCCGAAGCCGACCTGGACCTCGTCCGCGATGCAGACCGCGCCGGCCGCGCGCGCGTGGCCGTGCGCGGCCGCGAGGTAGCCGGCCGGTAGCACGATCTGGCCGGCGACGCCGGGCAGCGACTCGGCGATGAACGCCGCGGGATCGCTGTCCGCGGCGCGGCGGCGCACGTCGTCGGCGTCCGCGGCGGTCCGCGGGAGCGCGCAGACGTGGACGTGCTCGGGGCGACCCGACCCGCCCGGTCCGGCGAACTTGTACGGCGAAATCTCGATCAGCGACGTGAGGTTGCCGTGATACGCGTGCTCGAGCACCAGCACGTCGCGCGCGCCCGTGTGCGCGCGCGCGAGCCGCAGCGCGAGGTCGTTGGCCTCGCTGCCCGAGTTGACGAGGAAGACGACGCTCAGCGGGTCCGGCAGCGTCGCCGCCAACCGCCGCGCGTAGGTCACGATCAGCTCGTGCAGGTAGCGCGTGTTCGTGTTCAGCCGCGCCATCTGCTCGGCGGCGGCGCGCACGACCCGCGGGTGGGCGTGGCCGACGTGGCAGACGTTGTTGACGAGATCGAGGTAGGCCGTCCCGTGCTCGTCGTAGAGGTGCGCGCCCGCACCGCGGACGATCCGCAGCGGCTCGGCGTAGGAGATGCTGAGCGCGCGCGAGAGCGAAGTGCGGCGGGCGGCGAGCACGTCCGCGGTGGCGCGCGGCGGCTCCGCGCGGACGCCGCCGGGCAGCCCCAGCAGCAGGTTGGGGTCGGGGCTGATCGACTCCCAGACGTCGCGCTCGGCGAGCGCGCAGACGCCGTCGATGCCGCAGCCGGCGCCCAGGTCGGTGCTGAGCAGCTGCAGGTGCAGGTGCGGCGCCCAGCCGCCGTTCTCATGCCGGTCGCCGACGCGGCCTATCAGCTCCCCACGCGCGATCCGGGCGTCGCGGGCGGGCAGCTCCGCCGCCAGGTGGCCGTAGAGCGTGTGGAAGCGCACGCCGTCCGCGGTCTCGTGGTCGAGCAGCACGACGCCCCCGAAGTCGCGCGCCGCGGGACGGTGGGCGCTGTCGCGTACGACGCCGTCGAGCGGCGCGCGGATCGGCTCGCCGGCGTCCAGGAAGACGTCGACGCCCAGGTGCAGGGTGCGCCGCTCGCCGGGCAGCTCGGTCGCGAAGGCGTCGGAGTCGTAGACGCGGCGGTCCTCCAGGTAGCGGCCGAGCGCCGGCACCGTCGACGGCGACTCACCCGCGCCGGGCGCGCCGGCCGACCAGTCGAGCAGCGGCGCGTATTGCAGCGGCGGCTCGCACACGGGTCCGGCCGCGATCGTCTGCAGGTGGCCGCGCACCGCACGCGCGTGTGGCACTGCCTCGTAGCCACAGGCCGAGCGCAGGCGCAGG
>DASQMT010000110.1:0-3215 GCA_035645355.1 Solirubrobacteraceae bacterium
GCGGCACGCCGTCGCGCCGCGCGGCGCGACGAGCTGGCGGTCGCCGCCTGGCTGCGCGAGCTCACCGGGCGCGCTCGCTGACCACCGCGTTATCCGCGCCGCAGCGCGGGTAGCCCAACGAGAGGATGCCGCGCCGGCGTCCTCTCCGTATACCTCGCAACCCCTCGGCTCCTCTCCTTAGGAGGCCCCATGCCCGACTCGCCGCTCAAGCAGCTCGCCGCTCACGGACAGAGCGTCTGGATCGACTTCCTGTCGCGCAACTTCGTGCACGACGGTGACCTGGAGGGGCTCGTCCGCGACGGGGTGGCCGGCGTGACGTCGAACCCCACGATCTTCCAGGCGGCGATCGCCGACGGCGACGCCTACGACGAGCAGCTGCGCGAGGTGCTCAAGACGGAGACCGAGCCCAAGGAGGTCTTCCTCGCGCTCGCCGTCCAGGACATCCGCGCCGCCTGCGACGTGCTGCGCCCGACCTGGGACGCAGTCGGGGAGAACGCGCGCGACGGCTGGGTCTCGCTCGAGGTCGACCCGAATCTGGCGCATGACACGCAGGGCACGCTCGCGGAGGCCAAGCGGCTGCACGCGCTCGTCGACCGGCCGAACCTCTTCATCAAGATCCCCGCCACGAAGGCGGGGCTGCCCGCGATCGAGGAGTCGATCGCCGCCGGGATCCCGGTCAACGTGACGCTGATCTTCTCGCTCGAGCGCCACCGCGAGGTCGCCGAGGCCTACGTGCGCGGCGTCCAGCGGCTGGCCGACTCCGGTGGCGACCTCGAGCGGATGGCGTCGGTCGCATCGTTCTTCGTCTCGCGCGTCGACACCGAGGCCGACAAGCGACTCGACGAGCTGGGCGGTCACGACGAGCTCAAGGGCAAGCTCGCGATCGCGAACGCCAAGCTCGCCTACGAGACGTACAAGGGGATCTTCGCCGGTGACCAGTGGGAGGCGCTGCGCGCCCAGGGCGCGTCGGCGCAGCGCTGCCTGTGGGCGTCGACGTCGACCAAGAACCCTGACTACCGGGACGTGGTCTACGTCGAGGAGCTGATCGGCCCCGACACCGTCAACACGATGCCGCGCGAGACCATCGAGGCGTTCCAGGACCACGGCGAGGTGCGCGACTCGCTCGAGGAGGACGTCGACGGCGCGCGCCGCACGCTCGAGGCGTTCGCGGCCGCGGGGATCAGCTACGACGACGTGGTCGAGACGCTCGAGCGCGAGGGCGTGGAGAAGTTCGCCAAGTCCTTCCAGCAGCTGTTCTCCGACGTGGAGAGCAAGCGCGACGCGATGGTGGCGGCATGAGCACCGAGTCGATGCGCGAGCTCGGCCAGCAGTTGCGGGTCGACTCCGTCCGCTGCAGCGCGGCGGCCGGCTCCGGGCATCCGACCTCCTCGATGTCGGCCGCGGACCTGATGGCGGTGCTGCTCGACGGCGGCTTCCTGCGCATGGACACGGGCCGGCTCGACAACCCGGCCAACGACCACCTGATCTTCTCCAAGGGCCACGCGTCACCGCTCTACTACGCGGTGCTCAAGGCGGCGGGGATCATCGACGACGCCGAGCTGCTGACGTTCCGCAAGCTCGACTCGCGACTGGAGGGTCACCCGACGCCGCGTATCCCGCCCACCGACGTGGCGACGGGATCACTCGGCCAGGGGCTCCCGATCGCGGTCGGCGTGGCGCTCGCCGGCGCCAAGCTCGACCGCCTGCCGTACCGGGTGTGGTGCCTTTGCGGCGACTCGGAGCTGGCCGAGGGCTCGATCTGGGAGGCGTTCGAGCACGCCGGCTTCAATGGGCTGGACAACCTCACGGCGATCATCGACGTCAACCGCCTCGGTCAGACGCGCGAGACGATGGCGGGCTGGGACCTCGACACGTACGTCCGGCGCGCCGAGGCTTTCGGCTGGAACGCGATCGCGATCGACGGCCACGACGTCGACGCGATCGCCGCCGCGTACGACGAGGCGGTCGCGACCTCCGGAAAGCCGACCGTGATCGTCGCCCGCACGAAGAAGGGCAAGGGCGTGCGCGCGGTGGAGGACCAGCTCGGCAAGCACGGCAAGCCGCTCGACGACGCCGAGGCGGCGATCGAGGAGCTCGGCGGCGAGCGTGACCTGAACGTGCAGATCGCAGCGCCGGAGGCCGGCGAGCCGCACGTCTTCAGCGCCTCGGGCGGCGAGCTGCCGACCTGGGAGCTGGGCGCCGAGGAGGCGACGCGCAAGGCCTACGGCGAGGCGCTGACCGCGCTCGGGGCGATGCGCGGCGACGTGGTCGCGCTCGACGGCGAGGTGTCGAACTCGACGCACTCCGAGCTGTTTCGCGAGGCGCACGAGGAGCGCTATTTCGAGATGTTCATTGCCGAGCAGCAGATGGTCGCGGCCGCGGTCGGCATCCAGGTGCGCGGCTGGGTGCCGTTCGCCTCGACGTTCGCGGCCTTCCTCTCGCGCGCCTACGACTTCGTCCGCATGGCGGCGATCTCGCAGGCCGACATCCGCCTCTCCGGCTCGCACGCCGGCGTCTCGATCGGCGAGGACGGCCCGTCGCAGATGGCGCTCGAGGACATCGCCTCCTTCCGCGCGATCCACGGCTCGACCGTACTGCACCCGTCCGACGCCAACCAGACGGCCCAGCTCGTCGCGGCGATGGCGGACCGCAAGGGCATCTCGTTCATCCGCACGCTGCGCGGCAAGACCGAGGTGCGCACGCCGCCCGGCGAAGAGGTCTCGATCGGCGGCTCGCGCGTCGTGCGCGATGGCGACGACATCGCGATCGTCGCCTGCGGGATCACGGTCGACCAGGCGGTCGCGGCGGCGGACAAGCTGGCCGCCGAGGGCATCGAGGCGCGCGTGATCGACGCCTATTCGATCAAGCCGATCGACGCCGAGACGCTGCGCGCCGCCGCGCGCGAGTGCGGCGCGATCGTGACCGTCGAGGATCACTGGCCCGAGGGCGGCCTGGGCGACGCGGTGCTCGAGGCGCTGGCCGAAGCCGACGACCGCCCGCCGGTGCGCAAGCTCGCGGTACGCGAGATGCCGACCTCCGGCACGCCGGACGAGCTGCTGCGCTGGGCCGGCATCGACGCCGAGGCGATCGCGGATGCGGCGCGGTCGATGGCGGCGGCGCAGGTCGCGTAGCGGGCGTACGTCAACTGCAGCATTAGGGGAGGTTTGAGTGCCGCGGCCGGGCGCCGGGCGCTTTGACCTCCCCATGCGGGGTCA
>DASQMT010000111.1:0-9570 GCA_035645355.1 Solirubrobacteraceae bacterium
AGTAGGCCCTCGCGACGCGGTCGGAGACCGCGGCGTTGCCCCACGGCGTCAGGAACAGCGCGAACGGGCGCGCCTGCTCGGCGCGGAAGCCGTCGCGGTGCAGCTCGATCGCGCCGCGCGCCTCGACGACGCCCGCGATCCGGCGCCGCGGCGCGAGCACGCGCCGGGCCGAGCGCCTGCGCGGGTGCCAGGCGTGGATCCCGCACTCGCATCCGGGCGCCGGGGCGGGGTGCCGGACGCCGCGGGTGCAGACAGCAGACAACCAGCCGCCGGCCACGGGCCAGGGCGCCGGCTGCTGCGGCCCCGCGAGCCGCTCCTCACCGGGCGCGCCCACGATCGACCATGTCCGCAGGCCGTAGAGCGGACTCGGGACGAGCGGCGGGCCGCTCACGGCCGTGGCGCCGGCTTGCGCTCCGCCGTGGGCTGCTGGACCGGCTGTGGCTCGGCGGGCGCCGGAGCGGCAACGGCCGCGCCGGCCGCCGACTCGGCGACGATCCGGAGCGAGGGGCCTTCGAGCTTCACCGGCACATGGTCGCGCGCGGCCTGCGCGGACGCAAGCGGGGAGGGCGCGGATCCGACGATCTTCCCCGGGTTGAGGTTGCCACCGGGATCGACTCCCTCGAACAGGCCGCGGAGGATCGCGACGCCCGGCGCGGAGATGTCCTGCTCGAGCCAGCGCGCGTGCTCCGTGCCGACCGCGTGGTGGTGCGAGAGGGTCGCTCCGGAGTCGACGAAGGTCTGCTGGATCGCAACCTTCACCACGTCGTACTCCTCCAGCGGGTCGCGCCGGCCGGACGGCGCCATCGCGAACGTGAAGTACAGGCACGCGCCCGAGTGGTAGGAGTGCGACAGGTGGCACATGACGTAGCCGTCGATGCCGAGCTCGGCGAACGCGGCGCGCGCGGCGGCGGTCACGTCGCGATACAGCGGAGCGAGCCCGCTCCAGGGCGCCGCGGTCTCCGACACGTCCGCGAGCACGCCACGGTCGAGCAGGAAGTCACGAATGTAGGGCGTGTCGAACTTCTTCTGGTCGTAGAGCGCGCCGGGGCCGCTGCCGATGCACAGCCCGCCGTGGCGCGCGACGATCCGCTTGACGCGGCGGCGCTCGTCGGCGACGTGCCGCTTGCTGCCCTCGTAGCCGATGAAGGACAGGCAGATGGCGCCGAGATCGAACCCCCGCCGGCGCTCCAGGAACGTCATCAGCGCCTTTGACTTCAACCGCTCGACGACCGACGAGCCCTTCTTGGTGGCGAACGAGAACTGCGTCTCCTCCGGGTCGGACACGCGCGTGACCGACGGCGACGCCTCCCCGGCGGCGATGTCGCGCATCGCGGCCAGCGACGCCGCCCAGGTCGGGAAGAGGTAGCCGAGGATCACGCGCTGTTCCGGCAGGCGATGAACGTGCACTGTCGCGGACGTGACGATCCCGAGCCGTCCCTCGCTGCCGAGCACCATCTCGCGCACGCTCGGCCCCGTCGAGGTGCTGGGCACGGGGCGGATGACGAGCATGCCCGCGGGCGTGACGACCCGCAATCCGCGCGTGAGGTCCGCGATGTCGCCGTACTTGTCGGACTGCATGCCGGACGAGCGCGTCGCTATCCAGCCGCCGAGCGTCGAGTGGGCGAAGCTGTCGGGGAAGTGGCCCAGCGTCCAGCCCTGGGCGTTGAGCTGCTCCTCGAGCTCGGGGCCGAACGCGCCCGCCTGGACCTCCGCGAGCCGTGACCCGGCATCGATCGACAGCACGCGGTCGAGCCGGCCGAGGTCGAGCGAGACGACGCTCCGGCCCTCGCCCGCCGGCGCCTCGAGGCTGCCCGAGATGTTCGAGCCGCCGCCGAACGGGATCACGACGGCGTCGGCGGCGAGCGCCGCGCGGAGCACCGCCTCGACCTCCGCCTCGCGCCCCGGGCGCACCACCACGTCGGGCAGCCGGCCTAGCTCCCCGCGCCGCTGGCACACCAGGTCGCGGAGGCTCTTGCCGCGTGCGTGCACGACGCGGTCGAGATCGCCGCTCGACACGTGTGCTTCGCCGACGGCCGCCTCGAGTGACTCGCGCAGCCCCGGCGCCAGCGCCGGAGGGGGGACCTCCAGCTCCCCGAAGCTGACCGGCGTCGTGGTCGCGTGTGCGACGTCGACCTTCAGGTGGCGGAGGATGAACGGCCGCAGGCGCGGCTTGTCCGCATGCGTGAACGACGTCCCCTCATGTCCCCATCCAGACCATTTCATGGCCGTTGAAACATACGCAACTTGGCGACGTTACCGTTGCGGCGGACCGGAGTACATGAGGCATGGGGGACGGCAGACTCAATCGCGCCATCGAGCAGGGCCGCGCGCGCGGGACCGAGATCAAGGGGCGTGTCCCGGAGCTCAAGGAGCGGATGCCCGAGCTCAAGGAGCGCGTTCCCGAGCTCGGCAGCGGGCTGCGCAGCAAGGGCACGGACCTGCGCACGCGCGGCGGCGAGCTGGCCCGCCAGTACGCCAAGATGGACGTCTCCTGGGCCCGCTGCGGCTACGCCCGGGCGCTGCGCGAGGGCCTATTGGGCGGCGTGCTCGGCCCGATGAGCGACTTCTACCTGCGGCGCGGCACGACGGGCCAGGAGATCTTCGACGGCCGGCTGACCCCGCCCGTGATCTTCGTGGCCAACCACTCGAGCCACCTCGACACCCCGACGATCCTGCGCGCTATCCCGCGCAAGTGGCGCAACCGCACGGCGGTGGCCGCCGCCGCCGACTACTTCTACAAGAAGCGCTGGACCGCCAACGGGGTCGCGCTGCTGTTCAACACGGTGCCACTAGGGCGCAACGGTGGCGGTCTCGACAGCGGCGCCACCGATCACGTGGACCGCCTGCTCGGCGAGCGCTGGAACCTGCTCATGTTCCCCGAGGGCACCCGCTCGCGCGACGGCCGGATCGGCAAGGTGCGCTCGGGCGCCGCGGTGATCGCGGCGCGCAACGGCATCGACATCGTGCCGATCTACGTCAGCGGCACCCACGAGGCGATGCCGCCCGGGCAGAACTGGCCGCGGCGCAAGGCGGCCCGCGTATTCTCGCGCCGCCACAAGGTCGAGGTGCGGTTCGGCGAGCCGATCGCGCCGCGCGACGAGTCCCAGCGCCGCGAGGTCATGGACGAGGTGCGCGCCTTCTGGGAGCGCAAGGGCCTGCCGGTCGAGCCGCAGGCGCCCAGGGTCGAGCACGACGTGCTGCTGATCCACCGGACGCTGATCGCCCACGAGGCGATGCTCGCGGCGCAGGGGCGGCGCTTCGCTCCCAGCAGGCCGGCGGTCCGCGAGCCGGCTCGGGATCACGCGACGCCTGCCGCCTGATTGACCCGCTGCCCCGGGCGCCGGTACGGTCCCGGCCCTGGACAGCCGGACAAGCGAGTGGAGGCAGCATGAAGAAGCTCATCAACGAGCCGGATGCCGTGGTCCGCGAGGCGCTCGAGGGGATCGAGTCCGCCCACCGCGACCACGTGCGCGTCATCCACGACCCGATGGTGATCGTCAGGGCCGATGCGCCCAAGCAGGGCAAGGTGGGCATCATCTCCGGCGGTGGCTCGGGGCACGAGCCGATGCACGGCGGCTTCGTCGGCCGCGGGATGCTGGACGCGGCGTGCCCGGGTGAGGTCTTCACGTCGCCGACGCCCGACCAGATGCTCGAGGCGACGAAGGCTGTCGACGGCGGCGCCGGGGTGCTGCACATCGTCAAGAACTACACCGGCGACGTGCTCAACTTCGAGATGGCCGCGGACCTGGCCAAGGCGGAGGACATCGAGGTCGAGTCCGTGGTCACCAACGACGACGTCGCGGTCCAGGACAGCCTCTACACCGCGGGGCGCCGCGGGGTCGGCATCACCGTCATCGCGGAGAAGATCTGCGGCGCGGCCGCGGAGGACGGGCAGTCGCTGGCCGAGGTCGCCGAGCTGTGCCGCAAGGTCAACGGCCAGGGCCGCAGCATGGGCATGGCACTGACGCCGTGCGTTACGCCGGGCTCCGGCGAGCCGAGCTTCGAGCTCGGCGACGACGAGATGGAGATCGGGATCGGCATCCACGGCGAGCCGGGCCGCCATCGCGAGGGGCTGACGTCGGCTGCCGGCGTGGTCGAGCGCCTGGCGACGGCGATCGTCGAGGACCTCCCGTACCAGTCGGGCGACAAGGTGCTGGCGTTCGTGAACGGGATGGGCGGCACGCCGCTGATCGAGCTTTACATCGTCTACCGCGAGCTCGAGCGCTTCCTACAGGGTCGCGAGATCACGATCGAGCGGCGGCTGATCGGCAGCTACATCACCTCGCTGGAGATGGCCGGCTGCTCGATCACGCTGCTCAAGCTCGACGACGACCTGACGCGCCTCTGGGACGCGCCGGTCGACACGCCGGCGCTGCGCTGGGGCTGAGGCGGCGATCGTGAGCATCTCCGCCTCCGACGTGCGCGCCTGGGTGGGCGCCTACGCGACGACCATCGCCGAGCACCGGATAGAGCTCGTCAAGCTCGACACTGCGATCGGCGACGGCGATCACGGCACCAACATGGAGCGCGGCATGCGCGCGGCGGTGGAGAAGCTCGAGGCCACCCAGGGCGACGACATCGGCGCCCTGCTCAAGGCTGTCGGCATGGCGCTGGTGTCGAAGGTCGGCGGCGCCGCCGGTCCGCTCTACGGCACGCTGTTCCTGCAGATGGGAGCGGCGTCCGCCGGGCGCGACACGCTCGACCTCGACGGCTGGACGGATGCCCTCGAGGCCGGCGTCAAGGGCGTCCAGGCGCGCGGCAAGGCCGCGCCCGAGGACAAGACCATGCTCGATGCGCTTCTGCCGGCCGTCGAGGCGCTGCGCACCGCAGCTGGCGATGGCGCCGAGCTCGGCGATGCCCTGCGGCGATCCGCGGCCGCGGCGGAAGAAGGCATGCGCGCGACGATCCCACTCGAGGCCCGCAGGGGCCGGGCGAGCTACCTGGGCCCGCGCAGCGTGGGTCATCAGGATCCCGGTGCGACGTCGTCGCACCTGCTGCTCCAGACCGCCGCTCAGACGTTTGGCGGGAACACCCCCGAATAGCGTTGACAGCGTCAGACGCGCGAGGCTAGTGTGCGGCTCTCGCTGGGTCTGAGGCAACTCTATGGAGGAGGAGAGAGCTCTTGAGCATCTTCGGAGCCGAGGTGATCGGGACAGCGCTCCTGATCCTGCTCGGCAACGGTGTGGTGGCCTGTGTTCTGCTGAACCTGTCGAAGGGGCAGAACTCGGGCTGGATCGTCATCACGTTCGGCTGGGGCATGGCGGTCATGGTCGCGGTGTTCGCGGTGGGTCAGTTCAGCGGTGCTCATCTCAACCCGGCGGTCACGGTCGGGTTGGCGGTCGCCGGCAGCGTCGAGTGGGGCGACGTGCCGGAGTACTTCGCCGGTGAGTTCGTCGGCGCGTTCATCGGCGCCACGCTCGTCTGGCTGGCATACCTGGATCACTGGCGCGAGACTGAGGACCCGGGCCTGAAGCTCGCATGCTTCAGCACTGCTCCGGCGATCCGCAACCCCGTCTCGAACTTCATCACCGAGGTGATCGGGACGTTCGTGCTGGTGTTCGGCGTCCTGGCGATCTTCTCTGACGAGGCGACGGCGGGAACAGCCCTCGGCGGGCTGATCGTCGGCCTGCTGGTGCTCGGCATCGGGCTGTCGCTCGGCGGTCCCACCGGATACGCGATCAACCCGGCGCGTGACCTCGGGCCGCGGATCATGCACGCGATCCTGCCGATCCACGGCAAGGGGGATTCCGACTGGAGCTATGCGTGGGTCCCGGTCGTCGCACCGATCGTCGGGGGCGTGATCGCGGCGGGTGCCTTCGAGCTGTTCTACCCCGGCTGAGCGTCGCACGGGTTTCGCCGTGACGGGCGGCACCGTTCAGGTGCCGCCCGCGAGTTTTTCCGAACGCGAGGAGAGAGAGCCTGATGGCTAAGTACGCGGCAGCGATCGACCAGGGCACGACGAGCACGCGATGCATGGTCTTCGACCATGGCGGCAACGTGGTCAGCGTCGCCCAGAAGGAGCATGAGCAGATCTATCCCAAGCCGGGTTGGGTGGAGCACGACGTCACCGAGATCTGGTCGCGCACGCAAGAGGTCGTCGACGAGGCGATGCAGTCCGCCGGCGCGAGCGCGGACGACGTAGCGGGCGTCGGCATCACGAACCAGCGCGAGACCGCGGTGGTCTGGGACAAGACGACGGGCGAGCCGATCCACAACGCGCTCGTGTGGCAGGACACGCGCACGGACAAGCTCGTCGACGAGTACTCGCGCGAGGGCGGGCAGGCGCGCTTCCAGGAGCAGGTCGGGCTCCCGCTCGCGACCTACTTCTCGGGCCCGAAGATCCGTTGGATCCTCGACAACGTCGACGGCGCGGCCGACAGGGCCGACTCCGGGGACCTGCTGTTCGGCAACATGGACACTTGGCTGCTGTGGAACCTGACCGGCGGCACGGACGGCGGGCAGCACATCACCGACGTCACGAACGCCAGCCGCACGATGCTCATGGACCTCAAGACCCTCGACTGGGACGCGGGGATCATGGACGTCATGGGCATCCCGCGCGCGATGCTCCCGGAGATCAAGGCCTCCAGCGAGGTCTACGGCGAGGTCCGCTCAGGCGGCGCGCTGCAGGGCGTGGCGATCGCCGGCGACCTCGGCGATCAGCAGGCCGCGACGTTCGGGCAGACGTGCTTCGCCGTCGGCGAGGCCAAGAACACCTACGGCACCGGCAACTTCCTGCTGCTCAACACGGGCACGGAAGCGGTCGCATCCAAGAACGGACTGCTGACGACCGTCGGCTACAAGATCGGCGACCAAGACGCCGTCTACTGCCTCGAGGGCTCGATCGCGATCACGGGCGCGCTCGTGCAGTGGCTGCGCGACAACCTCAAGATGATCAAGGCGGCACCCGAGGTCGAGGACCTGGCGAAGTCGGTCGACGACAATGGCGGCTGCTACATCGTGCCGGCGTTCTCGGGCCTCTTCGCCCCCTACTGGAAGTCCAATGCCCGCGGCGTCGTGGCGGGCCTGACCCGCTTCGTGACCGCCGGGCACATCGCCCGCGCGACCCTGGAGGCGACCGCCTTCCAGAGCCGCGAGGTCGTCGACGCGATGAACTCGGACTCCGGCGTCGCGCTCGAGTCGCTCAAGGTCGACGGCGGCATGGTTGGCAACGACCTGCTGATGCAGTTCCAGGCCGACATCCTCGGCGTGCCGGTGATCCGGCCCAAGGTGCCCGAGACGACGTCGCTCGGCGCCGCCTACGCGGCCGGTCTCGCGACCGGCTTCTGGGCGGAGATCGAGGACCTGCGCGAGAACTGGGTCGAGGACAAGCGCTGGGAGCCGTCGATGGACGCCGAGAAGCGCGACGAGTACTACAAGTACTGGAAGCGCGCGGTCACCAAGTCGTTCGACTGGTTCGAAGCCGACGAGGGCTGAGGCCCTGACGGTGACGGGGCGGCGCCCGCCTGGGCGCCGCTCCGCTGCCCGGGGGCAATAGCATGCGCGGCGTGCCTGCCCTCCGGGCCGACGTACTCGTGATCGGCGGCGGCGCCACCGGCGCCGGCGTCGCCTGGGACGCGGCGCTGCGCGGCTTCGACGTCATGCTCGTGGAGCGTGGCGACCTCGCCGAGGGCACGAGCGGCCGCTTCCACGGGCTGCTGCACTCGGGCGGCCGCTACGTCGTCAAGGATCCGGTCGCGGCGGAGGAGTGCGTCATCGAGAACAAGATCCTGCGCGAGGTGATCCCGGACTGCATCGAGGACACCGGCGGGCTGTTCGTATCGACGCCGGACGACGACCCCGCATACGGCGATCGCTTCCTGGAAGGCTGCCGCAAGACTGAGCTGCCCGTGCAGGAGATCAGTGTCGCCGAGGCGCTGAGGCAAGAGCCGCGCCTGAACCCGGGTATCCGGCGCGCGTTCACCGTCCCCGACGCGTCGATCGACGCCTGGAAGACGGTCTGGTCGTTCGCGCGCGGCGCCGCCGCGCACGGCGCGCGGATCCTCACCTACCACCGGGTGATCGGCCTGCACCGGACGGGCGACGCCGTCACCGGCGCGCGGGTGCGCAACGAGCTCACGGGCGAGGACATGGACATCGAGGCGGGCTTCGTGCTCAACGCCTCGGGCGCCTGGGCGGCCCAGATCCTGCACATGGCCGGGATCGAGGACGTCGGCGTCGTCCCCGGCAAGGGGATCATGATCGCCATGAACCACCGGCTCGTGAACACGGTGATCAACCGCTGCACGATGCCGGCCGACGGCGACATCCTGGTGCCGATCCGCACGGTCAGCGTGATCGGCACGACCGACATCCACTCCGCCGACCCCGACGAGATCCCGGTCACGCAGGCGGAGGTCGACCAGATGCTCGACGACGGCGAGCGCCTCGTGCCGGGCTTCCGCGACGCGCGCGCGCTGCGCGTCTGGGCCGGCGTGCGGCCGCTGTTCCAGGACGCCAAGGCCGAGCAGGTCAAGGACACGCGCGACGTCAGCCGGACCCACGCGGTCGTCGACCACCGCGAGCGCGACGGCGTCGACGGACTGCTGACGATGTCCGGCGGCAAGCTGACGACGCTGCGGCTGATGGCGCAGGACCTCGTCGACGCGATGTGCGACCAGCTCGAGGAGCAGCGCCCGTGCCGAACGCGCGAGGAGCGCCCGCCGGGGAACGAGGACGGCCAGCCCTACTCACTCGGGTCGCGCCTGCGGCGGCGCGAGGCGAACCTGCAGGACGAGCAGCTCATCTGCGAGTGCGAGCTGATCGGCCGCCGCCGTCTGGAGGAGGCGATGCGCCGGCGCGGGACGACCAACCTCGACGACATCCGGCGCAGCCTGCGCCTCGGGATGGGCCCGTGCCAGGGCGGCTTCTGCATCCCCCGCGCCACCGGGATCCTGCACTCGGTCAACCGGCTGGACGGCGCCGAGGCGGCCGCCTCCCTGCGCGGGTTCCTGCAGGAGCGCTGGAAAGGTGTCTGGCCGATCCTCTACAGCGACCAACTGCGCCAGGCGCGGCTGGACGACTGGATCTTCCAGGGGCTGCTCGACGTCGGGCACCTGCCCGGTGACGCCAAGCTGCCTGACGACTACCAGCGCGCGCGCGGCGAGCACGTAGGCGGCGGCGACACGCACGCCGATCCCGAAAAGGTGCCCGAGGGTGGGCGCCAGGCCGAGGCCGCCGCCGCGGAGCTGGGCCCGTGAACCACCACGACGTGATCGTCGTCGGCACCGGGGTCTCCGGGCTGACGGCCGCCGTGCGGCTCGCCGAGGCGGGCGCGCGCGTGCTGGTGCTGGCGAAGGGCATCGGCGCGACGCACCTGAGCGCCGGCACGATCGACGTGCTGGGCTACGCGCCCGAGCGCGTCGAGCGCCCGGATGACGCGCTCCGTGCGCTGCTCGCAGCGCGGCCCGCGCACCCGTACGCGCACGTCGGCCTCGAGGGCGTCGGCGCGGCGCTCGACTGGCTGCGGGCGCGCGTCGCCGGCGGACCGCTCGCCCCCTACGCCTACACCGGCGGGCTCGAGGAGAACCTCCTGCTGCCGACCGCGCTCGGGGTGCCGCGGCCCTCGGC
>DASQMT010000112.1:0-8147 GCA_035645355.1 Solirubrobacteraceae bacterium
GGGTCGTCCCCCGCGCGCTCGTGGACGCGCTCCGCTCGCGATCTACGCGCCCGCCGGCGAGCCCGACGGTCCGCCGGGATCCTCGTCCGGCTCCACGGGCGTCTCGCCGCCGCGCGACACGAGCGGCTCGGGCGTCTCGCCGGCCAGAGGCTGGTCGGCCTGGGCGATCACCTCGTCGATCTGGCGCTCGGCGTCGCTCACGCCGGCATCGCGGTATGTCGCGTTGTCGGCGAGCGCGGTCTCCGCCTGCTCCTGCCCCTCGGACTCCCCCTGGCCGGCCTCGGCGAGCGGGCGGAAGGCCTCGTCGGCGGGCTCGCCGAGCTCCGGCCCGGCGTAGTCGGACGGGCTGCCGCCGATCGCCGCGGCTTCGGCCGCCGCCGCGGCCTCCTCCGCCGCCTCGTCGATCGACTCGGGCTGCTCACCGTGGGGATCCGGCGCCGGAAGCGGCGTTGCGGTGTTGGCGACGGGCCCGGGAGCGTCGTAGTTGGACGGCTGCGGCGGCACGGGCGCAGCGGGCTCGGCGGGCTCGGCGGGCTCGGTGGCCTTGCTCAGCCGGCCCGGCAGCTTCTCGGCCAGCTCGGGGCGCTTGCGCAGCACGGCAGCCGCACCTGCGGCGACGATGCCGCCGCCGACCAGCACCAGCCTGAAGGGGGAGGGGGCCATCGGGTCTGCCTCTCGTATCTCTCAGTGATCTGACAAGGGAACTGCAGAGTCGACGGTACCCAAGCCCGCTCACGTCGAACCGGGGGTCGAGCGGCGCTCCCCCTCGGCCGATAGGACCGTATGCCGAGCGCCACGCCCAACAGCAGGATCTCCACGGAGGACGCGCTCGTCCTCTGGAGCTCCTACACGGCGACGGGCGACATCGAGATTCGCAATCGCCTGGTGATGACGTACGCGCCGCTCGTCAAGTACATCGTCTTCAAGAAGGTCCGCGAGCTGCCGGCCCGCTGCGACGTCGAGGACTTCATCTCGTGCGGCCTGGAGGCTCTGATCGCGTCGATCGACCGTTACGACCCCTCCAAGGGCGCCACGCTGGAGCAGTTCGCCTGGACGCGCATCCACGGCGCGGTGCTCGACGAGCTGCGTCGCCAGGACTGGGCGCCACGCTCCCTGCGCCGCTGGGAGCGCGACATCCACAAGGCGCGCGACCAGTTCAGCTCGCTGCACCGCCGGCGCCCGACCCGCGAGGAGCTCGCGGCGATGCTCGCGATCACCGCGGAGGAGCTGCAGCGTCGCCAGGACGACATCGCGGTCTCGGACGTCACCTCGCTGAACATGCTCGTCATCTCCGACGACGAGACGACGGTCGAGCGGATCGACACGCTCGCGGCCGTCGACGGCGCCCTGGATCCCGAGCAAGCTGCGACGGCCCAGGCTGCGAAGGCCAAATTCCGCCGCGCGTTCGACAAGCTGCCCAAGCGCGACCGCGAGGTCGCCGTCCTGCTCTACGTGAAGAACCTCACGCTGCGCGAGATCGGCGAGATCCTCGGCGTCTCCGAGAGCCGCGTCTGCCAGATCCACGCCCAGCTGAAGCGGACCCTGCGCAGGCAGCTCTCCGACGACGCGCCGCTGTTCGCCGCGGTCTGAGGGCGGGCCTCAAGGGAGCACGACGCTGCCATCCCCGGTGATCGTCCAGCGCGGGTTGTGGGCGACCTCCCAGGGATGTCCGTCCGGGTCGCAGAACGCTCCCGAGTAGCCACCCCAGAACGTCTCCGCGCCCGCTCGCACCACCGTCCCGCCCGCCGGCGCCACCTCCGCGATCACCGCATCCACCTCGGCCGGCGATCGGGTGTTGTACGCCAGTGTGATGCCACCCCAGCCGCCGGTGTCCGTCATGCCGCTGTCGGCGGCAAGCTTTGCGCGGTCCCAGAGCGCGAGCACCATGCCACCGGCCTGGAAGAAGGCGACATCGCCGTCGGGTGAGCTGCCCTGCCACCCCATCTCCGCGTAGAAGTCCATCGCGCGGCGCAGGTCCGCGACGCCGAGCGTGATCAGGCTGATGCGCTGTTGCATCCGGGCATCGTCTCGCAGTCCGACGGCGGGCGTAGGCTTCAGCGATGGGCGACCCCGAGACACAGGAGCTGCGCGTCGAGCAGATCCGGCGCGAGCGCGACGAGCATGCTCGCGCGTGCGAGGCCGAGGAGCCGGCCGAGGAGCGCCAGCATGCGCGCCGCGCCGAGCGGGCCGCGTACCTGCGCGAGAAGCTCGACGCGCGCGCCGAGTCCGAGGAACGGGTACAGGACGACGCATGACCGAGGATCACGAGGCGAAGGCGGAAGCGGCGCAGCGCGAGCTGGCCGAGATGGAGGAGCGCTCGAAGCGCGTCGGCGAGCACATCGAGGAGGCGCGCGAGGACTGGGAGGCGAAGCTCGCCGACCCGGCCGTCCCGGGCGCGGGCGGCGACCCGGAGCGCGCCGAGGAGGGCGGGCGCCACCCAGAGACCGCGTTCCCGGCGAAGGGCTCCGACGAGGAGCTCTCCAAGCCCGACCCCGCAGATGACGACCACGGCGGCGACGACACGCCGGCCGTCTAGGACACTAGAGCGCCACGCCGAGTGACGGCACGCCGACCGCGCCCGCGTCGGACGTGACGGTGCCGATCCGCGCACTGCCCGGATGCCGCGCCGCCAGCAGCGAGACCGCCTCGTCGGCCGTCGCCTCGGGCACGACCGCGACGAAGCCGCAGCCCATGTTGAAGACGCTCCAGAGCTCCGGCTCGCCTACCGCGCCGTGCTCGCGCACGAGATCGAAGACAGGTGGCACGGGCAGCGGCGCCTCGATCGCGAAGCCGACCCGCGCGGAGAGCCGGAGCAGGTTCGCCAGCCCGCCGCCGGTGATGTGCGCGAGCCCGTGCACGGGCAGCCCCGAGCGCAGCAGCGCGAGGGCCGCGCGCACGTAGATCACGGTCGGCTCGAGCAGCGCGTCCGCGATCGACGCCCCGCCCAGCGCGCGCGGCCGGTGGTCCAGGCCCAGCGGCTCGAGCACCCGCCGCGCGAGCGTGAAGCCGTTCGAGTGCAGCCCGCTGGAGGGCAGGCCGATCAGCGCGTCGCCCGGCGCGCACTCCGCGCCGGTCACGATCCGGTCGAGGGCGACGGTCCCGAAGCACGCGGCGGTCAGGTCGAAGCCGCCCGGCGAGGGGTGGCCGCGGATCAGCTCGGGCAGCACGGCGACCTCGCCGCCGGGGATCTCCACCCCGGCCTGCTCGGCGCCGGCCTTGAGCCCGCGGCCGATCGCCTCGAACACGCCGGGGTCGGGCTGCTCCACCGCGAGGTAGTCGAGCACCGCGATCGGCTCGGCGCCGACGCAGACGACGTCGTTGACGTTCATCGCGACGCAGTCGATGCCGACCGTGTCGTAGCGCCCGGTCGCCTCCGCCACGATCAGCTTGGAGCCCACGCCGTCCGTGCCGACGGCGATGCCCAGGTTCGGCGCCACCTCCAGCACCGCGGCGTAATGCCCGGGCAGCGGCACCGCGCGCGAGCGGGCGCCGGTTTCGATCGTGCGCAGAACGGCGACGAGCGCGCCGATCGCGCGGTCTGCCGCGCGCGTGTCGACGCCGGCCACGGCGTACTGGTCGCCTGCCCCCGGGGCTGTCATCGCGGGCGATTGTGGCGCACGGCCAGGATGGCGGCGGCGAGCAGCGCGCGCCACAGCGCCCACGGCCACAGCGGCCGGCGTCGCTCGATCCCGATCCACCTCACGGCGGCGAGCGTCGAGGCGAAGGCCGCGCCTGCGCCGATCGCCAGCGGCCGGGCGTGCGTTGCGCCGCGGCGCCGTACGCGCGTGCCCTTGAGCAGGGTCGCGCCGGCCATCACCGGGAGCCCGACCTCCCATGACAGCCGCGAGGCGCCGGGCCGGCTGAAGCCGAGCGCGCGGCCCGCTGCGAGCGTCGCGCCGTTGCGCGACACGCCGGGGATCAGCGCGGTGGCCTGGGCCAGGCCGAGCGCGAGCGCGTCGCGCAGCCGAGCGCCGCGGTCATCGCGCGTCGCGAGTGCACGGTCGGCGAGCACGAGCGCGAGCCCACCGCCGAGCAGTCCCGCCGCCAGCGTCGCGGGCGTGCCGAGGCGCTGCTCGATCCGCCGCTCCAGCGCCAATCCCACCGCCGCGGGCGGCAGCAGCGCGACGGCCAGCAGCACCGGCCGCACGCGTTCCGGGCGCATCAGCAGCAGCAGCGCGGCCGCCGAGCCCGTGTGCAGCGCGACCTCGAGCTCCTTGCGCCGGGCGCCCTCCCAGCCGGCGACCTCCCAGCCCAGCAGCCACGGCAGCGCGGCGACGTGGCCCGAGGAGGAGACCGGCACCATCTCCACCGGCCCGTGGATCAGCCCGAGCGCTAGCGCCTCGGCGTCAGTGCGGCGCATCGGCGGCCGGCTCGCCGGTCGCCTCGGCCTTGGCCCCACGTCCGCGACGCCGGCGCAGGAACAGCCACAGCGCGCCGAGCACGATCAGCGCCGCGACGGCGTAGTCGACGTAGTGCAGGCTGTCCTTCCACCGCTCCCAGTTGTCGCCGACCTCCCGCCCGATCAGCGTCAGCATCAGGATCCACGGGATGCAGCCCAGCGTGGTCAGCACCGTGAAGCGCCAGAACGGCATCCGCGCGATGCCGGCGGGCAGCGAGATGAACGTGCGCACGATCGGCAGCATGCGCGTGAAGAAGACCGTCGCCGAGCCGTAGCGCTCGAACCAGTCGTCGGCCCAGCGCAGGTGCGAGGGCTTGATGTGCAGCTTGCGCCCGTGCTTCTCGAGGATGTCGACGCGGCCGTAGTAGCCGACCGCGTAGGCGATCCAGGAGCCGACGACGTTGGCGAACGTGCCCGTCGCCACCACCGCGAGCAGCGAGTACTCGCCGCGCGCGACGTTGAAGCCGGCGAACAGGAACGTCGTCTCGGACGGGATCGGGATGCAGGCGCTCTCGGCCACCATCAGGATGAAGATCCCTGGCAGGCCGAGCGCGTCGATGACGTCGACCGCGAACTCGACGATCGGGTCGGTGAGGGAGGCGAGCACCAGCACGCGAGCGCCTCAGGGTAGAAGGGGCCGCTACGACGCCGGATCGATGCGGGGCAGCGTGAGCCCCACCACGCGCTGGCCGGCGCGCGCGTCGCGGGCCCCGGGCTCCCACGGCAGCCGCGCGAGCATCATGACCGCCTCGTCGACGCTCGCCACCTGCGCGGGACGCTGCGCGACGTCGAACGCCGCCAGGCGCCGCGCCGTGTCGCCGGGGCCGCCCGCGACGATCAGCTCACCCGCGCACCGGCGCAGCTCGCGCCCGGCCTCCACGAGCGCCGCCAGCGCCTCGTCGGCGACCGTGACGGCTGCGGCGAGGTCGACGATCAGCCAGCGCACGCCGCCGGGCGTGGCGTCGATGCGGCGCGCCAGCTCGCCGGCGGTCGACGCGTCGAGCGTCCCGCTCACGGCGAGCAGGCGGACGGCGGCACCCAGCCGCTGCTCCCGCACGAGAATTTCTCCCGGGCGCACGACGGCGCGCAGCGATTGCGAGCTGAACATCGGCTATCGAGTATCGCTGTTCTAGGGTGGCGCGCACATGGCCGTCCCGCTCTTCGACACGTCGACGCCGCTCGCGCCGCTGCGCGATGCGCTGCATTCGAGGCTCGCGGAGGTGCTCGACGCGGGCCGCTACATCCTCGGCCCGGAGGTGGCCGCGTTCGAGCGCGAGCTGGCCGGTTATCTCGGTGTGCCGTCCGTCCTGGGCGTCGCCAACGGCACGGACGCGCTGGTGCTCGCGCTGCGCGCGATGGGGGTCGGACCCGGCGACGACGTGGTCGTGCCCTCGTTCACGTTCTACGCGTCCGCCGAGGCGATCGCGGTGATCGGCGCCAACCCGGTGTTCTGCGACGTCGACCCGCAGACGTTCTGCGTGACGGCCGACACGGTGCGGGCCGCGCTCACGCCGCAGACGAAGGTCGTGATGGTGGTGCACGTGTTCGGCAACGTCGCTCCCGTCGCCGAGATCGAGGCGCTCGGGCTGCCGGTGCTCGAGGACGCCGCGCAGGCGGCGGGCTCGCGCACGGCCGACGGCCGCCGGGCCGGCGCGCTGGGCACCGCCGCCACCTTCTCCTTCTTCCCGTCCAAGAACCTCGGCGGCTTCGGTGACGGCGGGGCGGTCGCGACGGCCGACGAGGTGCTCGCCGAGGCCGTCGCGATGCTGCGCTTCCACGGCTCGCGCGACAAGGTGTCGTTCGAGCTCGTCGGGCACAACTCGCGCCTGGACGAGCTGCAGGCCGCGCTGCTGCGGGTCGAGCTGCCGCTGCTCGACACCTGGTGCGACGGTCGACGCGCCGCGGCCGCGCACTACGCCGACGCCGGCCTCGGCGAGCTGGCCGGCCTCCCCGAGCCCGTCGACGGCTGCGATCCCGCCTGGCACCTCTACGTCATCCGGCATGGGCGCGCCGCAGCGCTGGCCGCCGCCCTAACCGCGGCCGGGATCGGCTGCAAGTCGTACTACACGGTCCCGCTGCACCGCCAGGCGGCGATGCGGCCGTGGTCCGAGGTCGACCTGCCCGGCACCGACGAGGCGGCGCGCACGCACCTGGCGATCCCGATGAGCCCCGTCCTCACCCGCGATCAGGCCGGCGAGGTGGTCACGGCGATACGTGATGCGGATCTGGGTTGACCTGACCAACTCCCCGCACGTGCTCGTGATGCGCCCGGTGATCCGCGCGCTCGAGGCGCGCGGGGCGCGGGTGCTGGTGACTGCGCGCGACTTCGCCCAGACGCTCGGACTCTGCGACCGGCTGGGCATCGCGCACACGGCGATCGGGCAGCACCGCGGCAGCGGGCTGGCGGCGAAGGGCGCCGGGCTGGCGTCGCGCTCGCTCGCGCTCGCCAACTGGGCCAAGGGCCGGCGCCTGGACGCGGCGCTCGGGCACGGCTCCAACGACGTCAGCGTCGCCGCCAAGCTGCTGGGCGTCCCGAGCGCGACGACGTTCGACTACGAGTGGGCGACGGTCCAGCACCGCATCAACTGCCGGCTCGCCCGCCGGGTCGTCGTGCCCGATGCGATCCCGCCGGAGCGACTCGCCCGTTACGGCGCCACGGCCCGCAAGCTGCGCCGCTATCCGGGGCTCAAGGAGGAGTACTACCTCGCCGACTTCGTGCCCGAGCCGGCGGTGCTGCGCGAGCTCGGGCTCGACGCCACGGACCCGATCGCCATCGTGCGCACGCCGCCCGCCGTCTCGCTCTACCACCGCTTCGAGCACCCGCTGTTCGCGCGCCTCCTGGAGCGCCTCCGCGAACAGGCGCAGGTGGTCGTGCTCCCGCGCACGGCGGAGCAGCGTGCCGAGCTCGCGGTGGCCGGCGGCTACGTCGTCCCCGAGCGCGCCGTCGACGCGCAGTCGCTGGTCGCGCTCGCGGACGTCGTCGTGTCCGCCGGCGGCACGATGAACCGCGAGGCGGTGGCGCTGGGCACGCCGGTCTGGACGACGTTCGAGGGCCGCCTCGGCGCCGTCGACGAGCGGCTGATCGCCGAGGGCCGGCTGCGGCGACTCGTGCGCGCCGACGACGTCGAGGTCGTCAAGCGCGCCGGCGAGCAGCCCTGGCGTGACCGCGTGCGCCGCGATCCGGAGCTCTTCACGGACCTGCTCGTGGATCGTGTCGTGCACGCCGCGACGCCGTTGCGGGGGTAATATCACCTGATGCGCCGGCTGATTCGCTCGGCGGCCGCTCTCCCGTTCCACCGCCACAGCCTGCCGCAGGTGGCGCTGGACGCCGGGCTGGTCGCGCTCGCCTATCACCTTGCTTACCTGCTGCGCTTCGACGGCGACGTCCCGGCGCTCTACTCCGACCTCTTCGAGCGCACGATCGGGTTCGTGATCGTCGGCAGCATCCTCGTGTTCGCGCTGTTCGGCCTCTACCGGCACTGGACGCGCTACGCGAGCCAGCGCGACTACCTGCAGATCGCGCAGGCCTGCCTCACCGCGACGCTGGCCTTCGTCGCGTACGTGGCGGTCGTCCAGCCGCGGCTGGAGTTCAACGGCACGCGCTTCACCTCGGTCGGCGTGCCGGCGAGCGTGCTCGTGCTCTACGGGCTGCTGATGCTCGTCTTCATCGGCGGCTCGCGCTTTCTCGTGCACCTGCTCTACGAGCGGCCGCTGCGCGGGTTTCGCGCGCGGCGCGACGCGCGCTCGG
>DASQMT010000113.1:0-10519 GCA_035645355.1 Solirubrobacteraceae bacterium
GTGGAGGGCGGCCGGGCCGAGCAGCCTGGCGACGTCACACTCGACGAGGCGACGGCCGACCGTGCAGACCTGGGGGTCGGCGACGAGATCCTGATCGGCGGCCGGCAGCCCGCGACCGCGTACGAGATCTCGGGCATCACGAACGTCGGCGATCAGCGGTCGATCGGCATCCACAGCCTGAGCATGCCGCTCGCGGAGGTCCAGAAGCTCGCACAGGAGCCAGGCTCGATCACGGAGGTCGTGGCGGCGGCCGAGGACGGCACGAGCCCCGAGCAGCTCAAGGCCGCGATCAGCGAGGCGGTCGGCGGCACCGGCGTGGTGCGGACCGGCAAGGAGCAGGCGGAGGAGTCGGCGTCCGACATCAGCGACTCGCTCGGCTTCCTGAAGATCGCGCTGCTGATCTTCGCCGGCGTGGCCGTGCTCGTCGGCGGCTTCCTGATCTTCAACACGTTCGCGGTCACGGTCGCGCAGCGATCGCGCGAGTTCGCGCTGCTGCGCACGCTCGGCGCATCACGCCGCCAGGTGCTCAACTCGGTTCTCACCGAGACGCTCGTGATCGGCTTCGTCGCCTCCGTGGCGGGCATCGTCGTCGGCGTGGTGCTCGCGCCGGCGCTGCGCTCCCTGCTCGCCTCGTTCGGCCTCGAGCTGCCCTCGACGGGCACCGTGATCGCCGCCCGCACAGTGATCGTCGGGCTACTGGTCGGCATGATCGCGACGCTCGTGTCGGGGCTCGTGCCGGCGCGCCGCGCGACCCATGTCGAGCCGGTCGAGGC
The DNA here is from genome assembly GCA_035645355.1 of Solirubrobacteraceae bacterium. Taxonomy (GTDB): domain Bacteria; phylum Actinomycetota; class Thermoleophilia; order Solirubrobacterales; family Solirubrobacteraceae; genus DASQMT01. Next base: position 774 of record DASQMT010000113.1, read on the forward strand.
GATGCGCGACGCCGGGACGCCCGGCACGCGCCGGGTCAGCCGTAAGCGGCTGCTCGTCTCGATCGTTGTGATCGGGCTCGGGCTCGCGTCGCTGTTGTTCGGCCTCTTCGGGGGCGTCGGCGGCTCCGGCGGCGCCGCGCTGGTCGGCTTCGGGATGATCGCGATGATCTTCGGCGTCGCGCTGCTCGCGCCCGTGCTCGTGCGGCCGCTGGCGCGCTTCATCGGCGCGCCGCTCGAGCGCCTGCAGGGCATGCCCGGGCGGCTCGCGCGCGAGAACGCCGAACGCCAGCCGCAGCGCACCGCGATCACGGCCTCGGCGTTGATGATCGGCCTCGCGCTGGTCGTCTTCACCGCGATCTTCGCGGCGGGCCTGCGCGGGTCGCTCGACAAGGTGACCGACGAGCAGCTCAGCCGCTCGGCGCTGATCGTCACCCACGACGACGGCTTCTCGCCCGTGCCGCCCGGCGTCTCCGAGCAGCTCTCGCGGACTGCGGGCGTGACCGTCGTCTCGCCGCTGCGCTGGGACCAGGCGAACGTGAAGGGCGCGGGCGACGCGGTCCCGGCGACCGGCGTCGACCCGGCAACCGTCACGCAGCTGTTCGAGCCCGAGATCGCGCGCGGCGACCTCCAAGCGCTGGCGTCGCTGCGCGACGACCAGGCGTTCGCGTCCGAGTCGTGGGCCAAGGACCACGACTTCGGGCTCGGCGACAAGCTCGAGGTCACGACGCCGGCGGGCAAGCGCGTCAGCTACGAGCTGGCCGGCACCTACGACAACAAGGTCGGCATGCTGGGCCAGTTTCTGGTGACGAACACGACGATGACCGACGACTGGAACCAGCCCGACGACGCCTTCATCCTGGTCGGCGGGCAGGGCAAGCCGGAAGCGCTGGCAGAGGCGGCGAGCGCGTCGCTGGCGGACTTCCCGGTCGCCAAGGCGCAGACGCTGGCCGAGTACAAGGACGAGTCCGCGGACCAAGTCAACCAGCTGCTCGGGCTCGTCTACGCGCTGCTCTCGCTATCGGTGATCGTCGCGCTGCTGGGGATAGTCAATACCCTCGCGCTGGCCGTGCACGAGCGCACGCGCGAGCTCGGCCTGCTGCGCGCGGTCGGGATGAGCAAGCGCCAGGTACGGCGGATGGTGCGTGCCGAGTCCGTGATCACGGCGCTGATCGGCGCCGTCCTCGGGCTCGTGCTGGGGATCGTGTTCGCCGTCGTCGTCTCGCGCCCGCTGGCCGACGAGGGCTTCGTGCTGACGTTCCCGGTCGGGACGCTGATCACGCTTTCGGTCCTGGCCGCGATCGCGGGCGTGCTGGCGGCGATCCCGCCCGCGCGCCGCGCCTCCAGGGTCGACGTGCTGCGCGCCGTGACGACCGAGTAGGCCTCGGATGGAGCGCCGCTTCGTCCCACTGCACCCCGCCGGCCTGGGCGTGATCGCCTACGGACACTACGGGCGGCCGCTGCTCGCCTTCCCGTCAGAGCAGGGCCACAGCCACGACTACGAGCGCATGGGCATGGTCGACGCGATCGCGGATCTGATCGAGGCGGGTCGGGTGAAGCTCTACTGCGTCGACGCGGTCGACGGCCAGACCTGGCATGACGATTCGATACCGCTCGAGGAGCGCGCCCGCCGTCATGGCGCCTACGAGGATTGGATCATCGGTGCCGTCGCGTCGTTCATCCGCGACGACTGCGCGGGTGCCGCCGAGATCGCCGTCACCGGGCCGAGCTTCGGCGCCTACCACGCCGCCAACTTCGCGCTCAAGCGCGCCGACCTGTTCCCGCTGGCGATCTGCCACAGCGGCATCTACGACGTCGCGGCCGTCGGCTGGGGCGACCGCGGCGACGCCGTCTACTTCAACAACCCCGCCGACTACGTGCGGCATCTGCACGGCGACCACCTGGACTTCCTGCGCGCGCGCGTCACGCTGGTGATCATCTGCGGCCAGGGTCAGTGGGAGGACACCACGGGTGCGCTTGAGAGCTCGAAGCAGTTCGCCGCGCTGCTGGAGGAGAAGGGGCTGCGCCACGAGCTCGACCTCTGGGGCTACGACATCGCCCACGACTGGCCCTCCTGGCGGGCGCAGCTGGCGCACCACCTGCAGCGCTTCTGCTGACTACGCCGACGCGAATGCGTCGTCGCGCGACGGGCAGAGCTCGAAGCGGTTCGTGAGGTTCGTCATCTCGAGCAGCCGCCGCACCGGGCCGCCCTCGCAGACGATCCGCAGGCGCTTGCCGGCCGACTCGATCGCGTCGCCCGCCTTGAGCAGCGTGCCGAGCGCGGTCGAGTCGATGAAGTCGACGGCCGAGAGGTCGAGCACGACCAGCGTGCCCGGCGAGTCGGCGGCCACCAGCAGCACCGTCGACAGCTCAGGCGTCGCGGCGATGTCCAGCTCGCCTGTGATCGAGACCAGGTGTCCCTGATCGATCGCGTCATGCTCGAGTACGTAGGCCATGTCCCGCCGACCTTACCCGACCCGGCGATACAGGATCGCCAGACTCGTGCAGAGCAGCGCCGCCGCTCCCAGATAGCCGACCTCGGCCCGCAGCAGCTCGTCGTCCACGACCGGCGAGAGCAGCCAGGCGACGAACACCACGGCCGCCCCCAGCCAGGCGAGCGCCGCGGCGCCCGCCCGGTCGCGCGCCAGCGCCGCCTGGTTCAGGGTGCCGGCCATCAGGTGGAAGCCCATGCCGAGCGCCACCAGCGCCAGGCCCCAGCGCCCGTAGGTCGCCGCGTCGTCGAACAGCAGGTCCATCGCCGAGGGGCCGAGCGCGACCAGCCCGGCAGCGATCGAAAGCGCGAAGCCCGCGATCGCGAGCACCGTCAGGCGCACCGCCCGGCGCGCCTCCTGGTGGCCGGCGCGCGCCTCGAGGCCGGCGAGATGCGGCAGCAGCGAGCCCTGCACCGCCTGGAACAGCTGCAGCGGCGCGCGCGCGATCAGTAGCACGTTGAACACGAAGCCGGCCACCACGGCGTCCTCCGCCGTCAGGTCGCTCGTCAGCACTGCCGCGTTGAGCAGCGTCTGCTCGGCGAGCATGATCGCCAGCACGGCGAGTGCGAAGCGGCCCCCGCGCGCGACCGTCAGGTCGCCTGCGCCCGCGGACGCCGGTGCCGGCCGGCGAAGCCGGCTCGGTGGGGTCCGTCGGGTGCCCGTGCCGGCGGACGCTGCCCGTCGTTCGGCGGCGGCCGGCCGGCGCGAGAACGCGAGCGGGACCACGACCAGCGACACGAACGGCGCCGCCGCCATGCCGAGCGCGACGGCGGTCTGGCCCTCCGCGATCCCGACCGCGACGGCGAGCGCGAAGAGCAGCCGCGAGCTCGCCTCGAGGAATACGAGCCCGCCGTAGAGGCCGAACCACTGGTGCCCGGCCAGCCAGCCGCGGGCGAAGTAGCTCGCCGCGTAGGCGAGCACGGCGACTACGAGGATCCAGTAGAGCGCGCTCGCGCCGTCGAACAGCCCGTCCTCGATCGGGCCGCGCAGCGCCAGCGCGAGCGCCGCGAACGCAAGCGCGAAACCGCCCTGGATGAGCAGCGGCACGCGCAGCGGATGGTCGTGCTCGAGCCCGCGCGCGCGCCGGTCGGCGATCGTCCGCGACAGCAGCTGCTCGATCGGGCGGTAGATCACGGAGACCGTCACGAACAGCAGCGACCACAGCAGCGAGACCGCCTTGTAGTCCTCGTCGTCGAGCACGTGCGAGGCGACCGAGAAGTACGCGAACGTGACGATCCCGGTGGTGGCGATGCCGAGCGAGAGGATGCGGGCGCCGCGCCCGTAGCCGCTGCCGGTGGGGGAGCTCTCCGCGGCGGGGCGGGCGCTCACACGCGCGCGAGCAGCATCGTCCAGGGGAACGGCGAGCGCGCCTCGACGACCTCGCCGTGGCGCGCGACCAGCGCTCTGAAGTCGCGCCGTGACCAGTGGTTCACGTGCCCCGGGGTGTTGCCCAGCCGCGTGACGTACGCGCCCCGGGCGACGTTGAGCCCACGCCACAGCGGCTCGCGCGGCACGGAGACGAGCACGTGGCCGCCGCGGGCGGCGCGCGCCATCTGCGCGAGCACGTGCTGGGGATCCGGCACGTGCTCCAGCACCTCGATCGCCGTCGCCAGCGCGAACTCGCCGTCGGCGAACGGAAACGGCTCCTGCGCGCGCAGGATCCGGTACTCGAGGTTCGGCGCCTTGCGCTGTTCCCAGTGGGCCTGGATCTGCGGGTCCTCGAGGTCGAAGCCCACGACGCGCGTCGCCGGGCGTGCGCGCGCCCACTGATGGGTCAGCACCGCCTCGCCGCAGCCGACATCGAGCACCGACGCCGGGTCGACGTGCTCGAACAGCTCTCCCAGTGCGCGCTGGAACGTTGCCATCAGGCGCCGTACGACCGGATTGGAGGAGCCGTACTTGTCGTAGGTGTTGCCGGTGACCGTGCCCTCGGCGTCGCGCGTGACGGTCGCGCTCACAACTGGACCGCCTCGCGCTCCTCTGTCTTGCCGTGCCCACCGGAATGCGCGCCCGTGGTCGGCTGGCGCCCGGTCGCGGGCGTGCCGGGCTCGTAGTGCGACGGTGGCACCTCGAGCTCGAGCTCGATCCGCCGCACGCGCTCGAAGATCCGCTGCAGCGTGATCCGCTGGCCGCTGATCAGGTCACCGAGCACCCCGAGCGCGGCGAGCACCATCGCCGCGTTGAAGAGCACCGCGCCGAGGATCAGCGACTGCACGTGACCGGCGCCGTCGCCGGTGACCCAGAAGTAGAAGAAGCGCCCCCACACGCCGAGCGCCGCCAGCCCGACCAGCAGCGCCGCGGTCATGAACACCCGCAGCGGCTCGTACAGCGCGTAGATCCTGAAGATCGAGACGCCGTTGCGACGGATGTAGGTCCACATCGACGGAAACAGCCGCGACTCGCGCAGCTTCGGATTCGTGCGCACCGGCACGTGGTCGATCGCGACCGTCATCTTGCCCGCCTGGATGATCGTCTCCAGCGTGTAGGTGAACTTCGAGACCACCTGCAGGCCGAGCGCCGCCTCGCGGTTGTACGCGCGGAAGCCCGAGGTCGTGTCGGGCACGGAGGTCTGCGACGCCTGCCGCACGACCCAGGAGCCGAGCCGCTGCATCGCCTTCTTGGCCGGCGAGAAGTGGTCGATCGTCTGCACCTGGCGGTCGCCGACGACCATGTCGGCATCTCCGGCGAGGATCGGGGCGACGAGCGTCGCCACGTCGCGGCCGTCGTACTGGTTGTCCGCGTCCGTGTTGACGATCACGTCGGCGCCGAGCTTCAGGCAGGCGTCGAGGCCCGCCTGGAAGCCGTTCGCGAGTCCCTTGTTGTTCGTCAGCCGCACGATGTGGTCCACGCCGTGCGCGCGCGCGACCTCGATCGTCCGGTCGGTCGAGCCGTCGTCGATGATCAGCCACTCGACCGTGTCGAACCCGGGCACCTCGCGCGGGAGGTCGCGCAGCGTGACGGGAAGGCTCTGCTCCTCGTTGAGGCAGGGGATCTGTATCAGCAGCTTCATCCGCTGCCCGAGACGGTACCGCGAGCCTCAGCGCGGAGTGGCGACCATTTCGGGCCACGGCCCGGGACAGCGCCATGAGGCGCTCAGGCAGTCGCCGCGCTGGCGGGTGCGCAGGGGGTTGAGGAACGGCGTCGTGGTGGCCTGCGGCGGCGGCGGCAGCGGCGGCAGGCTCCCGCGCAGACCGCGCTCGCCACGCAGCACCGCGCGGGTCGCGCAGAGGCCGTTCTGCAAGCGGTAGACGTCGATCTGCGGCCCGGGCCGCGCGTAGCCGCTCGGGTAGTAGTTGTAGGACCAGTCGAAGTTGAACTCGGGCAGCGGCTCGCCCCGCTTCATCGGGCTGAAGCTGGCGACTTTGCGGGCGTCGCTGTCGAGCCGCTCGTAGTAGGCGATCGCCCCGGGCACGAGCGCCGGGTTCTTGTAGACGCGGCCCTTCTGGATGCTGCCGACGACGACGACGCAGAAGCCCTGGTTGGCGTAGTCGTCGATCAGTCCGGGGCTGAGCTTCAGCGCGATGTCCTCGCTGCGGCCGGGCGGCTTCCGGAAGGCGGGCCAGAGGAGCCTGGCCTTGCGGTGCTCGCGGACGCGCGCGAATCCTGGCGAGGCGATCGCCTCGATCACGGCGCGCTCGCCGCGTGGCAGGTTCGCGACAAGCCACTTGCGCGCCTGCTTGCGCGTGTCGGTGTTGCCCAGCACCTGGTTCACGTGGACGATCGAGAACAGCGGCTGGATCAGGGCCACCGCCACGATCGCGATCCCGAGTGGGGTTCGCCAGCGCCCGCGGGCGAAACCGGCAACGCGAACGACGGCGTAGCCGGCGAGCAGCGCCAGAAACGGGTAGACCGGCAGCAGCCAGCGGCCATAGAAGCGCGTCTGCATGCCCATGAAGAGCCAGAACGCGACGACGAAGCTCAAGAGCAGCAGCGTCGTGCGCCAGTCGCGGAGCAACGCGAGTACGGCGCCGAGCGCTGAGAGCGCCAGCGGGATCCAGCCGAGGCCCCAGGTCAGCGTCCAGAGGTAGTAGCCCCAGCCCGTGACGTCGTCGAGGCCGATCTTCTCGACGTCGCCGGCGTAGGTGCGCTGCTCGCGCACCCCGTAGAGGAAGCTGCGCGGCGCCAGCAGCGCGTACGGGTTGGCGAGCGTGAACGCCAGCCCGGCGATCACGCCGGCGAGCACGAGCCGCCGCAGCTCGGGCCGGAGGCGCTCGCGGTCCTCCCAGACGCGCAACCCGAACGCGATCGCGATCGGCAGCACCAGCGCCGCCGCGGTGTACTTGAACGCGGTCGCGAAGCCGAGCCCGGCGCCCGCCAGCGCGTAGTCGGTCCACTCGCCGCGCTGGTGGATGCGCACCGCCCCGAGCAGGCCGACCGTCAGCGGCAGCAGCGTGGGGACGTCGTTGAGCGCGAGGTGGCCGTAGAAGACCGGCAGGAAGCTGATCGACATCAGCGTCGCCGCGACGAGTCCGGCCGCCGCACCGTAGAGCCGCTCTCCGACGCGGAACAGCAGGCCGGCGGCGAGCACGCCCATCATGCCGGCGACGATCCGGCCGATCGCGTAGAGCTCGCTCGGGTCACGCTTGAAGCGGCGGATCACCTCGTCCTCGGCGCCGGACGGCCAGACGCCGCCGTAGCCGAACGCGTAGACGATGTGCAGCAGGTAGGAGAAGGCGGGCGGGTTGAGGAAGTAGTGCGGGTTGTAGTCGCCGCGGAAGAACCAGACCGCCGAACGCACGAAGTGCACGCTCTCGTCGACGTTGTGGACGGCGGGCAGGCCGTGGCGGACGCTCCACAACCGCAGCGCCGCCCCGACCGCGAGCACGAGCAGCAGCGCTGCGCCGACGAGCGTCAGCGGCGCCTTGCGCCCGCGCTGCGCGGCCACGCGTGCAGCGGGTAGCGCGCGCTCTCCGTCGTCCCCCCGGCCGCCGCCGTCCGGCGGGCGCACCCGGACGGTCTCGTCGAGGCCGGACATGGCGCACTACGGTAGCGGTGGGCTCCGCCGCCCGGCGCCCGTCAATATCCTCCAGGACCACGTTGCCCGCGCGCCTGCAAGCCCATCTCCCGCATCTGTCGCGCGCCATCGAGCTGGCAGAGCAGGGACGCGGCTGTGTCAGCCCCAACCCGCTCGTCGGCGCGGTGGTGGTACGCGACGGAAAGGTGCTCGGCGAGGGCTACCACGCCGCCTACGGCGAGGCCCACGCCGAGCGCGAGGCGCTCGCCGCCTGCACGAGCGATCCGCGCGGCGCGACGCTGTACGTGTCGCTCGAGCCGTGCTGTCACTTCGGCCAGACGCCGCCGTGCACGGACGCGATCATCGAGGCCGGCATCAGCTGCGTCGTCGTCGGCTCCGACGATCCGACGGAGAAGGCCTCTGGCCGCGGCCTCGGGATCCTGCGCGACGAGGGCGTCGAGGTCGTGGTCGCCGACGGCGAGCCCGCCTTCCGCGCGCGGCTCCTCAACCAGGCGTTCCGCAAGCACGCGCGCAGCGGCCGGCCGCACGTGCTCTTCAAGTCGGCGATGACGCTCGACGGCAAGGTCGCGACGCGCACCGGGGACTCGAAGTGGATCTCCGGTGAGGACGCGCGGCTGCTGTCGCACCAGTGGCGGGCCGAGCGCGACGGGGTCGTGGTCGGGATCGGCACCGCGCTGGCGGACGACCCGCAGCTCAACGCGCGCATCCCCGGCGTCGGACGCCAGCCGCGCCGCGTGGTGTTCGACTCCGAGGGCCGGCTGCCGCTGGACTCCCAGCTCGTACGCGGCGCCCCCGAGCTCCCGCTGACGGTCGTGGTGGGCCGCGCCGCGTCGCGGCTGCAGACCGACGCGCTCGAGGCCGCGGGCGCCGAAGTGATCGTCGCGACGGGGGAGAACGAGCCCGCGCGCGTGCGCTCGGCGCTCGACCACCTGGGCGCCGCCGGCGTCACGTCGCTGCTGCTAGAGGGTGGGCCGAAGCTGGCCGGCGCGTTCCTCGACGCGGGCGAGCTCGACGAGCTGCGCCTGTTCGTCGCGCCGGTCGTCGTCGGCGGCTCAAACGCGCGCGACCCGCTCGAGGGCGAGGGGGTGGAGCGCATCGCGGAGGCGACGCGGGCGCTCGCGCTCGACGTCGAGCGGATCGGCGACGACGTGCTGATCTCCGCCCGCCTGAGGGAGTGGTAGGCGTCTTCACGGGGCTCGTGCAGGATCTCGGCAGGGTCACGGCGGTCGACGCGACCGGCGACGGGGTGCGGCTGGGCGTGCGCACGCGGCTCGCGCACGAGATAGCGGAGGGCGACTCCGTCGCGGTCGACGGGGTCTGCCTGACCGCGACGGCGATCGCCGACGGGCAGTTCAGCGCGGAGGTGATGCACGAGACGCTGCGGCGCTCCTCGCTGGCGGGCGCCGTGCAGGGCTCCAGCGTCAACCTCGAGCTGGCGCTGCGCGCGTCCGACCGGCTCGGCGGCCACATCGTGCAGGGCCACGTCGACGGCCTCGGCTCGGTGCGCGACGTGCGCGCGGACGGCTTCGCGCGGATCGTGACCGTCAGCGCTCCGCCCGAGCTGCTGCGCTACGTGGTCGAGAAGGGCTCGATCGCCGTCAACGGCGTCTCGCTGACCGTCGTCGCGGTCGGGGAGGACTGGTTCTCCGTGTCGCTGATCCCCGAGACGCTCGAGCGCACGACGCTCGGCGCGGCCGCTGCCGGCGCTGCCGTCAACCTCGAGGTCGACGTGGTCGCGAAGTACGTCGAGAAGCTGGTCGCGCGATGAGCCGGCCGTTCGCCACCATCGAGGAGGCGATCGAGGACATCCGCGCCGGCCGGATGGTGGTCGTGTGCGACGACGAGGACCGCGAGAACGAGGGCGACCTGACGATCGCGGCCGAGTACGCGACGCCCGCCGCGATCAACTTCATGGCCCGCGAGGGACGCGGGCTGATCTGCCTGGCGCTCACGCCGCAGCGCTGCGACCAGCTCGGGCTGGACCTGATGGCGGCCAAGAACGAGTCGCCGTTCGAGACGGCGTTCACGGTCTCGATCGAGGCGCGCGACGGCGTCACGACCGGGATCTCCGCCGCCGACCGCGCGCGCACGATCGCCGTCGCGGTCGACCCGGCCGCGTCGCCGCGCGACCTCGTCCAGCCCGGCCACGTGTTCCCGCTCAAGGCGAAGCCCGGCGGAGTGCTCGAGCGCACGGGCCAGACCGAGGCGGCGGTCGCCCTCGCGCGGCTGGCCGGGCTGACGCCCGCGGGCGTGATCTGCGAGATCATGAACGACGACGGCAC
>DASQMT010000114.1:0-4244 GCA_035645355.1 Solirubrobacteraceae bacterium
CAGCGTCATGGGCCGCTGGAACTGGTGGCTACCCGCCTGGCTCGCCCGCGCCCTGTTCGTGGAACCGTCACCGCTGCAGCCGATTGTCCTCCCGGAGGCTCTGCCAGAGCCGGACCAAACGCCAGCACATGTTGGATGAGGATGCGTCGGCTCGCCTGAGAAAGGACTCAAAGTGAGCGTCTACCCCGCTCGTCTGGAAAGCCGGCTGGACCCGCAGCTGTCCCGATGGTTGTGGGTGGTGAAGTGGCTTGTCTCGTCGTAGGACTACGGGATCATCAAGGGCGACCCGCGCGGCGGGACGAAGTACTACGACGAGACGGAACGCGAGATCGCCCGCGCCGTCTCGGAGCTGTCGCGCTACGGCGTCGCGGGGCGCAACCTGCGCGTGTTCAAGACCTCCGCCGAGCGCGAGTCGGCGCTGCTGCAGCAGATCCTCGCGCCCGCCCTGCGGTCGCGCAACCCCGAGCGGCGCAAGGAGGCCGTCGGGGCGCTCGAGAACCTCGCCGCCGTGGCGTCGCACCTCAAGCACCTGCTGCTCGTGCGCGACCTGCGCCGGATCGCCCGGTGAGCCCTGCGGCCGACCTGCGCGCGCTGATCCGCGACATCCCGGACTTCCCCAGGCCGGGGATCGTCTTCAAGGACATCACCCCGCTGCTGCTGGACCCGCGGGCAGTCGACGCCGCGGTGCTGGGGATCGCGGACTGGGCCGCTCCGCGCCGGATCGACTTCGTCGTCGCCGCGGAGGCCCGCGGCTTCATCCTCGGGGCGGCGATAGCGCGCGAGCTGGGCGCCGGCTTCGTGCCCGCGCGCAAGCCCGGCAGGCTGCCGGCCGAGGTCGTGACCGCGGGCTACATCCTCGAGTACGGCATCGACGCGCTCGAGATGCACTCCGACGCGCTCACCCACGGCGCGCGGGTGCTCATCCACGACGACCTGCTCGCGACCGGCGGCACCGCGCGGGCGCTCGCCGAGCTGGTGCTGGGGCTCGGCGGCGTCGTGGCCGGCTGCGCGTTCATCGTCGAGCTGGCGTTCCTGGACGGGCGGCGGCGGCTCGAGGGCTTCGACGTGCACGCGCTCGTCACGTACGACTCCGACGGGTGAAGCGCGTGGACGACCTGCCGGAGCTGCCGTGGCGCCGCATGCCGGGCTTCGACGGGCTCTACGGCCTGGAGCTGCTGGCGATCTCCGATGAGGAGGTGCGGGCCCAGGTGGTCGTGCGCGACGAGCACAAGCAGCCGGCCGGCCTCGTCCACGGCGGCGTCTTCGCGTCGATCGCCGAGTCGATCGCGTCATTCGCCACCTGGCTCGCGGTGCGCGACGAGGGCCTCAGCGCGCAGGGGCTCTCCAACCAGACGTCGTTCCTGCGCCCGGTCGTCGACGGCACGATCCACGCGATCGGCCGCCGCCGCCACCGCGGGCGCACCACCTGGGTCTGGGACGTCGAGATCAGCGATGACGCTGCGCGCCTCTGCGCGCTCGTGAGGATGACGATCGCCGTGCGGGAGGCTCCCGCATGAGCGCCGCGGCGCTGCGCGCGCTGCACGTGGCGGGCGATCCCCTGATCCTCCCGAACGCATGGGACGCCGGCACCGCCCGCCTGGTCGAGCAGGCCGGCTTCGGCGCAGTCGCCACGACCAGCAGCGGCGTCGCTGAGGCGCTCGGCTACGAGGACGGCGAGCAGACTTCGGCCGAGGAGATGCTCGCGGCCGTCGCACGGATCGCGCGCGCGGTCGGGCTGCCCGTGACGGCCGACATGGAGGCGGGTTACGGGCTCGAGGACGCCGAGCTCGCGGAGCGCGTATCAGCGGCCGGCGCGGTCGGGCTCAACATCGAGGACTCAGACGACCGCCGCCATCCCGCGCTCGTGCCGGTCGAGCGCCACGCGGCACGGATCGCGGGCATCAAACAGGCCGCCGACCTCGTGCTCAACGCGCGCGTCGACGTCCACCTGCGTGGCGGCGCAACAGCGGAGGCGCTCGAGCGTGCACGCGCCTACGGCGACGCCGGGGCGGACTGCATCTACCCGATCGGCGTCGCCGACGAGGCCACGATCGCGGCCTTCGTCGAGCTCGGGACGCCGGTCAACGTCCTGCTGGGCCCCGGCGCTCCCTCGATAGAGCGGCTGGCGCGGCTGGGCGTCGCCCGCATCAGCCTCGGCCACCACCTGCATGCCGAGATGATGGACGCGCTGGCGCGCCGGCTGGCGCAGCTCAGCCCCGGTACGCGTTCGTGATCGGCATGCGCCGGTCGCGGCCGAACGCGCGCGGGGTGATCTTGATCCCAGGCGGCGCCTGACGGCGCTTGTACTCGGCCCGGTCGACGAGCGCGAAGACGCGCTCGACGGCCGCGTCGGGCAGTCCCGCGAGCGCGAGCTGCTCGCGGCCGGCGTCCTGCTCGATGTAGGCCTCGAGGATCGTGTCGAGCGTGTCGTAGTCCGGCAGCGACTCGGCGTCGGTCTGGTCGGGACGCAGCTCGGCGCTCGGCGGGCGCTCGATGATCGAGCGCGGCACGGGCTGCTCCGGGTCGCGCCCGTTGCGGAAGTCGACCAGGCGGTAGACGAGCGTCTTGGGCACGTCCTTGATGACGGCGAAGCCACCGGCGGAGTCGCCGTAGAGGGTCGAGTAGCCGACCGAGTTCTCCGACTTGTTGCCGGTCGTGAGCACGAGCCAGCCGAACTTGTTCGACAGAGCCATCAGCAGGTTGCCGCGGATCCGAGCCTGCAGGTTCTCCTCCGTGATGTCCGGCTCGGAGCCGTCGAAGACCTGCGCCAGCATCTGCTCGTAGACCTCCATCGCGGGGGCGATCGGGAGGTCGAAGCACTGCACGCCGAGAGCCGCCGCCAGCGCGCGCGCGTCGCTCTGCGTGCCCTGCGAGGAGTAGCGCGACGGCATCACGACGGCGGTCACGCGGTCGGCGCCGAGCGCGTCGGCCGCGATCAGGATCACGAGGGTCGAGTCGATCCCGCCCGAGAGGCCGAGCACGACGTGCTCGAAGCCGTTCTTGCGCACGTAGTCGCGCAGCCCTAGGCAGAGCGCTGCGTACACCTCCTCCTCGGGCTCGAGCAGCGGGGCGAGCTCGCCGCCGAGCGTGCGAGCGGGCGCGGGCGTGCGCTCGAGCGGACCCAGCCGGCGTACCTCCGGCAGGGCGCGCCGGACAGGCGGGCGCAGGCGCGTGTCGCGCAGCCGCGTCGTCGCCGCGGCCTGGAGATCGACGGTGCACAGCGTCAGCGACTCCTCGAACTGCGGCGCGCGCGCCAGCACCGTGCCCTCGTGGTCGATCACGACCGAGTGGCCGTCGAAGACGAGCTCGTCCTGCCCGCCGACGCAGTTGCAGAATGCGATCGCGCAGAGGTTGTCGCGCGCCCGCTGGACGAGCATCGCCTCACGCTGCTGACCCTTGCCCGCGAAGTACGGCGAAGCCGACGCGTTGACGATCAGCGTCGCTCCGGCGAGCGCCGCCTCGGCAGCCGGATGCCCGGGAGTCCAGATGTCCTCGCAGACCGTCAGCCCGATGCGCGCGCTGCCGAGGTCGAGCACGACGGCGTCGTCTCCGGCCTGGAAGTAGCGCTGCTCGTCGAAGACGCCGTAGTTGGGTAGCCGCGTCTTGCGGTACACGGCCTGCACGGCGCCGTCGGCGAGCACGGCGAGCGCGTTGTAGACGTCGTCGGCGCGCTCGGGATAGCCGACCAGTGCCACGATCCCGTCGGTGGCGCGCGCCAGCTCTTCGAGCGTCTCCTGCGCCGCCTGCAGGAAGTGCTCCTTGAGCAGCAGGTCCTCCGGCGGGTAGCCCGACAGCACCAGCTCCGGGAAGAGCACCAGCTCGGCGCCGGCGTCGCGTGCCTGCGCGATGTGCTCGCGCACCAGCCGCGCGTTGTCCTCGAGGTCCCCGACCCGCGGGTCGAGCTGGGCGAGCGCCAGGGTGAGCGGTGGGAGCGTGCCGGCCACGGAGCCTGATTCTGTCAAGCGCGCAGCCCGGCGCGCGAGCCCCGCGCGAGCGGCGTCCGGGTCGCGCCGGCGACGGCGGCGAGCTCTTCGATCGACGCCTCCAGCGCGGCGGCGATGTCGTCGAGATCAGGCAGCGCGTCGTAGTCCGACACCAGGCCGAAGTCGATCCGCCCGTCGTAGGACATGATCGCGATGCCCAGCGCGGCGTTCTCGACGATCGGCACGAGCGGGTAGATGCGCTCGAGCCGGCGGCCGAGCAGGTAGAGCGCGAACTGCGGGCCGGGGACGTTGGTGACGGTC
>DASQMT010000115.1:0-2615 GCA_035645355.1 Solirubrobacteraceae bacterium
GTGCGCGCGTCCGGTTCCAGACCAGCACCTCGGCCGCGCCGGCGCTGCGCAGCGCGTAAACCGCGGCGCGCCCCGCTCCGCCTGCGCCGAGCACCAGCGCCCGCTTCCCGGCCGGCGCGACCGGCAGCGAGTCGAGCAGCCCTGTCACGTCGGTGTTATCGGCGTGGACTGTCCCGGCGGGCGTGAAGGTCAGGGTGTTCGCGGCCCCGACCGCCACTGCGGTCGGCGTCGCCTCGTCGGCGATCGCGAGCGCCGCCTGCTTGTGCGGGAGCGTCACGTTGATGCCGCGGAAGCCGGCCGCCGGCAGCGCCCTGACCGTCTCGGCGAAGCGCTCGGGCGGCAGCGGCAGCTTCAGGTAGCGCCAGTCCGCCAGCCCCGCCGCGGCCAGCGCCGCGTTCTGGATCGCCGGTGAGCGCGAGTGCGCGACGGGCCAGCCGGCCACGCCGAGGTAGGTCAGCACTTCTGTGGCGGCGCGTTGCCGCCGTTCTCCTCCCGCGCCGCCTCGTATGCGGCGACGTCGCGCGCGAACTCCGCATCTGTGCTGGAGAACGCGTGACACGCCCCCGGCTTGGCGACGTAGAAGATGTAGTCGGTATTCGCCGGGGCGGCGGCGGCCTTCAGCGAGGCGCGTCCCGGATTGCCGATCGGCGTCGGCGGAAGCCCCGGGCGCAGGCGGGTGTTGTAGGGACCGTCGCGCTCGAGCTGCGAGACCTTGAGCGCGCTGTCCCAGTCGTTCTCCGCATAGCGGATCGTCGCGTCGATCCCGAGCGGCGTCCCCTGCGCGAGCCGGTTGTAGATCACCGAGGCGATCAGCGGTCGCTCCTTGTCCGACGACGTCTCGCGCTCGATCATCGAGGCGATGATCAGGACGTCGTAGCGCGTCAGGTTCTTGCGCCGCGCCTTGGTCAAGTCCAGCCCGTCGAACGTGTCGCGGAACGCGTCCAGCTGCTTGTCCACGAGGTCGGCGGCGGTGGCCCCGACCTCCAGCTCGTAGGTGGCCGGGAAGAGAAAGCCCTCGAGCGTTCTGTTGCCCTTCGGCGCGCCGAGCCTGCGGGCGCGCGCGAGCGCGCGCTTGGACCTCGATGCCTTCAGGTAGGAGCCCTTGATGCCGCTCTCGCCGATCGCGGGCGCGGCCTCGCGCCGCGAGAGCCCTTCGGGGATCGTCACGTTGAACGTCTCGACCACCCGCACCTCGGGCCCTTGCAGCAGCGCGTCGATCGCGGCGCCGTTGGTCATCTCGCGGCGCAGCACGTAGTCGCCGGTGAGCAGCTTCCCGCGTCGCAGCGTGAGGGTCGCGTTCAACTCGAAGAAGCGGGCGTCCTCGATCACGCCCTTGCGCTCGAGCAGCCTGCCGATGCTGCCGGCGTCCGCTCCCTTGGGAATCCGCACGGCCACGCCGCCCGCTTCCTCGCGCTCGTCCTGCAACGGCTGGAACGTGGCGTTGATGACGTACAGCGCGGCGCCGATGAACAGCAGCGCGACCAGTGCGGCGAAGCGCCGGAACCAGCGCCGCGGCTTCGGCGAGCTCGGCGGCAGCGCCGGTCGTCCCGGCCTGCCGATCCGCTGGGCTCGCGCCGCCCGGCTGAGCGGCGGGCGTTCGGCGACCGCGGCGCGCCGCGCTGATGAAGGCAGCGGCTCGAGCTCGAGCTCGTCGTCGGGCTCGGGATCGCGGCCGCGCCCGGAGCGCTGCGCCGCGCGCTCCTCGGCCGCCTGCCTGCGCTCGTCAGGTGTGCGTCCGTCCACGACCCTAGATGGCCCGCTCGCGCGCCTCGGCCCGCAGCAGCAGGTGCGACGGCCGGCCGTCCACACCCTTCACGACCGTGATCTCGCCGACGATCGGCACCATCAGCCCTTGCCCGTGCATGAACGTGCTTTCGACCGCGACGCGGTCGAGCCTGCCCGCGACCATCTCCGCGAGCTGCTCCTGCTGCCGGGCGTAGACCTGCCGGTCGTGCGGCGACGGCCACGCCGCCTTCGCGAACTCGTGTTCCTGGTATCCCACGAGCCGACAGAATGACGGATTGAGCTGCTTGAACCTGCCGTCGATGCCGATCATCGCCATCGGAGCGGGCTCCTCGTCGAAACCGGGAAGTGGCGCGCGCACCGTCTCCTCGACCTGCTCGAGCGGCTTGTAGAGCGTCTCCGGAGCACTCGCGGTCGCCAGTCCGAGCATCTCCCGCAGCACCTGCGCGGCCTGCTCGCTCGGGTTGGTGCCCGCCTGCTCGTCGTCGAGCTGCGCCTCCGCCGCGAGCCGCGCCTTCTCCGCGACCGCGTTGGCGAGCTCGGCGAGCGTGCGGACGGCGCGGACCTCGGCGCGCAGCTCGTCGAATCCGGCGCCGGCCCGCTCGGCCAGCCGGCGCACCGCTGCCAGCTCGGCCGACTGCTCGGCCGCGGCCGCCTCGCTCTCGGCGCGCCCCGCCGCCACCTGTGCGGCGATCCGCTCGACCGCGCGCTCGAGCGTCTCGGCCTGCGCCCTGCCCGCCTGCGCCATGTCGCCGGCGAGTTGCTCGCGCAGCGCCTTCAGCTCGCGGTCCAGACGGGCGACGTCGGTCGCCGCGCTCGTGAGCTGCTCATGCCCGCTGGAGAGCTCCCGCCGGAGCTCCTGGGCATCTTCT
>DASQMT010000116.1:0-18726 GCA_035645355.1 Solirubrobacteraceae bacterium
CGCAGCTTGAGGTGGATCGGCATCCAGTCCGTCGTCCCGTGACGGTGGTTGACGACCGCTACCAGCGCCTCGATCCGCTCGAGGTACTCGGCGTACTCGGGCACGTCCGTCCGCGACGGCATCAGCTGTGCAGTGAACGTGATCCGCTCGGAGAACTCGGGGTGCTGCTCGAGGAAGATGTCGAAGCCCGTGAACCCGCGCAGGACGTTCTTGGAGAGGTCGGCGCGATCCACGCGCAGGATCGAGAAGTCGCGCCGGCGCGCGAGCAGCTCGCGCTCGAACTCCGCCACGCCGGGACGTGCCGCCACGGCCTGCGTGGCGCGCCAGTCGATCGGCAGCGGGTAGGCGCGGACCCAGACCTCGCGGCCGTCGAGCTCCACCACGCCGCGCTCCATGTCGACGTCGAGGTCGAGCAGGTCCCGGCAGCACTGCAGGAAGTTGCGCCGGTAGGAGCGCGTGTGGAAGCCGATGATGTCGTTCGAGAGCAGCCCGTGGTAGATCTCGTCGCGGATCGTCTTCGGCAGCACCCGCCAGGAGTCCGACTGCGTCCACGGGATGTGCACGAAGTGGTGCAGGAACACGTCCGGCCGCGCGCGGCGGATCATCCCGGGCAGCGTGTAGAGCTGGTAGTCGTGGACCATCACGACCGGCTCCTCGAGCCCGTCGATCTCGTCGATCACGGCCTCGGCGTGGTCCTCGTTGACGACGTTGTAGCCGAACTCGAAGGCCTCAACCTCGTGCCGGCGGATGTCAGGGGCGTTGCTCTGGTCCCAGAGGTAGTGCTGGATGAACCAGAGCATCGGGTTCGCGAAGATGTTGTAGAAGCGGTCGTAGGCCTCGGCGTCAGAGGCCACGAAGCGGACGCGGAACTCGCCGCCGTCGGGCCCCGCGATCTCGAACGCCTTGCCGCCGTGCTCCTCGGCGACCTGGACGTCGCGGTCGGTCATCGCGGACGCGATCCAGACCGCGTCGCGGTGCAGCGCGAGGCCGATCAGCGCTGTCGCCAGCCCGCCCGTGCCGCGCTTGGTCGAACCGTCCTCCTGATAGGTGACCGGCCCGCGGTTCGACACCAGCACGAGCGGAGCGGCACCGTCGGCGGCGGCCATCCTAGAGCACCTCGTGCATGATCTTGAGGTAGTCGCGCAGGTAGCGCGGGGTCAGGAAGTGCGTGCGCACGTGCTCCTTGCCTTGCCGGCCCAGCTCTCGCCCGAGCTCCGGGTCGGCGAGGATCTCGAGCGCCCGGGCCGCGCACTCCTCGACCGACGCCACGAGGTAGCCCGTATGCCCGTCCTGCACCTGCAGCGGGATACCGCCGACGTCGCCGCCGATGAACGGCCGCCCCTTCCAGAGCGCCTCCGAGACGGTCAGGCCGAAGCCCTCGCGCGTCGACTTCTGGATCACTACGGCGGCGAGCGACTGGAAGGCGTTGACCTCGATCGCGCCGACGTTGGAGAAGTTGTTGAGGATGTGGATGTCCGGGTCGCCGTCGGCGTGCGCCAGCGTGTCGTTGAAGAAGTCCCAGCCCTCCGGGTCGTCCGAGGCCATCGAGCCGACCAGCGCGAGCTGGACATCCGGCCGCTCGGCCTTCACGAGCCGGTAGGCGTCGATCACGCCCATCGGGTCCTTCCACGGGTCGAAGCGCGAGACCTGGCACAGCATGGGCCGCGCCGTGTCTATCCCGAGCTGGCGGCAGACGAACTCAGCGTCCTCGAACGAGAGCGCCATGTTCTTCGGCGCCAGCGGGTCGATCGCGGGTGGCACGATGTGGACGCCGCCGTTCAGGCCGTCGGGCACGTAGCCCGCGACGTGGAACAGCGACGCCGGGTACTTCTCGAGGTAGGGCAGCAGGCGCCCGAGCGTCGCTGCGTTCGGCGTCGAGACGTCGATGTGGCAGCGCCAGACCCAGCCGTCCGCCTTCTCGGGCGCCAGCGCGAGCAGCGCCGCCGGCTGGGGGTCGTGGACGACACAGACGTCCCAGCCGCTCGAGAGCTCGCGCGCGTTCATCTCGTTGTACTGCCCCCAGGTCGTCCACTCCTCTTCCGTGAGGTCCTGCGGACTGCCCTGCAGCGCGTTGTGCATCAGCTTGGTCGCGTGGAAGAACTCCTCGCGGCCGTAGATCACATGCCACTCGACCTCGAGCCCGATGTCGCGCATCAGCGGCACGAGCGTGTACAGGATCTCGGAGACGCCGCCGCCGAAGGCCGTCGCGGACAGGTGGACGACGCGCCGGCCCTTGAGCGGCTCGGCCAGCTCGCGCACCTCCTCGACGAGCGGGCGGCCGACGATGTGGGTGTAGTCGGCCAGGCTCTTGCTTGCGAGTGCGACGGGCTGAAGCACAGGCGCCGGGACGATACCGCGCCGCTCGGCGACTCAGCCCGATCCGGGCAGCCGCTGCAGCGGACGCTCGCCGAGCTTCACCTTGACCTCGCGCCGCTCGCCGTCGCGCCACGCCTCGACCTTGACCGTCGAGCCGGGATCGAGCAGCGACACCGCGCGCGAGAGGTCGTCGGGGTCGTCGACCGGCTGCTCCTCGATGCGCGTGATCACGTCGCCGCCGGAGCGGTAGCGGCGCACCTGGAAGGTCGTCTCGCCGTCGCCGCCGCCGCGCAGCCCCGCTGCTTCGGCCGGACCGTCCTCGGCGAGGTCCTGGAGCCAGGCGCCCTTGTCGACCGGCAGGTCGAAGCGCTCGCGCAGCTGCGGATAGATCGGCACGGTCTCGACGCCGAGGAACGCGTACGAGGCCTCGCCCTTCTCGCGCAGCTGCTCGAGCGAGCGCCGCACGACGTCGACGGGGACCGCGAAGCCGACGCCCTCGCCGCCGCCCGAGCTGGTCTTGATCTGCTGGTTGACGCCGATCACGGCGCCGTCCGGGTCGACCAGCGGACCGCCCGAGTTGCCCGGGTTGATCGCGGCATCGGTCTGGATCGCGCCCGCGATCTGGAAGGCGGTCAGCCCGGAGATCGACCGGTCGACGGCCGACACGACGCCGACCGAGAGCGACTGGCGCTCGGAGAAGGGTGAGCCGATCGCCGCGACCGGCGTGCCGACCTCGACCGCGGCCGAGCTGCCGAGCGGCAGTGGGCGCAGCGTCAGCCCCTCGGGATCGACCTTCAGCAGCGCGATATCGGCCTCCGGGTCATAGCCCCGGACGGTCGCCTCGACCTGGTTGCCGTCGGCGAACTCGACGTAGACCGTGCGCGCCTCGCGCAGGTTGGGGACCTCGCCTGTCGTGACGACGTGGGCGTTGGTCGCGATCTCGCCCTTGCCGTTGAGCACGAAGCCCGATCCGACGCCGCCGCTGGACTCGAGGTCCGTGAGCGACTCCGAGCCGAACAGCGAGACCACCGTGACGACCCCGGGCGCCTCCTGCTCGTAGATCGCCTGCGGATCGAAGCCGTCGCCCTTCTCGAGCCCGCGGATCACCTCTACGCGCGTGGTCGTGCGCGACGGCGGATCGTCGTCATCACCGAAGCCGCAGCCGGCCACGAGCGCCAGGCTGAGGGCCGCGAGCAGGAGCGGGGCGGCGCGGCTCATGCGGGCAGCGTCAGCTTGAACGCTGTCCGCCCGGGGGTCGAGCGCACCGTCAGCTCGCCCTGCATCCGCTCGGCCAGCTCACGCGCGATGGCGAGCCCGAGGCCGGCGCCGCGGGCGCCGTCGGCTGAGGTGTAGAACGGCTCGAAGATGTGCGGGATCGTCTGGTTGCGGATGCCGAGGCCGGAGTCGGCCACCTGGAGGGTGACATGCCCGTCCTCGCGCGCGGCCGAGATCACGATGCTGGTGCCCACGGGAGTGTGCACGAGCGCGTTGTCGAGCAGGATCCGCATGACCTGCGCGACGCGCTCGGGATCGCACTCGATCTCGATCGGGTCCGCGCCGGCACGGACCCGCAGCTCGGCGCCGTGGGCGCTGACCGCGGGCGTGAACTCGGCGGCGACCTCGCGCGCGAGCTGACCGACGTCGGTCGGCTCGGTCCGCAGCTCGAGCGCGCCCGACTCGAGCCGCGACAGGTCGAGCAGCTCGGTCGCGAGCTTGCGCAGGCGGGCGACCTGGCCGCGCAGCTGCGAGAGGAACGCCGCCCGCGTCTCCTCGTCGAGCTCCTCGTCCTCGAGCAGCTCGAGGAAGCCGCCGAGCGAGAAGATCGGCGTGCGCAGCTCGTGCGAGGCGGAGGCGATGAACTGCTTGCGCGCGGTGTCGAGCCGCGCGAGCTGGCGCTGCATGTCGTCGAAGGTCGCCGCGAGCTGGCCGAGCTCGTCGTCCGAGTCGGCGTGGATCGCGTTGGAGAAGTCGCCCGCCGCGACCTTGCGCGCGGCACGCTCGAGCCGCTTGATGCGCCCGGTCAGCGCGCGCGCGACGACGTAGCCGGCCAGCGCGGCGAGCACCAGCGCGATCGCGCCTGCCACCAGGATCCGCTGGCGGATCAACTCGACGTTCGCCTGCACGTCCGACAGCGAGTCGGCGAACACGGCCACGCCGCGCACCTTGTCGTTGCGGATGAGCGGGATCGCGGCCAGCGCCTGGCGACCGGCGCCGGTCCTCTCGGTGCCCGTCACCGGCTCGCCGCCGAGGGCGGCCCGCTCGGCTACGTCGTTGATGTCGGCCAGCGCGGCGCCGCCCGGGCTGGAGTCGGCCACCGGGTAGATCTGGTTGACCGTCCCGAGGCTCACCTGCAACACCGTCACCTCCGCGCTGGAGAACGTCGCGGCGGTGGTCGTGCGGCGCTCGACCTCGCGCTGCGGCGTCTCCGTGCCGACGACGTCCCCGAGCCGCGGCGACTCGCGCACCGCGGCCTCCTGCAGGCGCACGAGCTTCTGCGCCACGAGCTCGTCCTCGAGCCGCGGCGTGACGTAGAAGTAGACGATCCCGATCGCCCCCGCGACGATCAGCGCGAAGATCAGCGTCAGGCGGTTGCGCAGCGACCGCAGCGGCCGCGTCATCGTCACTCCTCGCCGGTGTCCCTGAAGCAGTAGCCCACGCCGCGTACCGTGAATATGTACTCCGGCTCCTTCGCGTCCGCCTCGAGCTTCTCGCGCAGGTGGCGGATGTGCACGTCGATCGTGCGCGGATCGCGATACGCGGAGTCGCCCCAGACGCGCGAGAGCAGCATGTCGCGCGTGTAGACGCGCCCGGGGTGGGAGGCAAGCGCGGTCAGGATCTCGAACTCGACGAACGTCGTCGGCACCTGTTTGCCGGCGAGCGTGACGGTGCGCTTTGCGGGATCGATCCGCAGCGCGAGCACCTCGATCGGCTGCTCCTCGCCGTCGTCGGGCTGCGCCATCCCCGCGCGCCGCAGCGCGGCCTTGACGCGCGAGCGGAACTCGCGCATCGAGAACGGCTTGGTGATGTAGTCGTCGGCGCCCAGCTCCAGGCCCAGCACCTTGTCGATCTCCTCCGACTTGGCCGTCAGCATGATGATCGGCACCGAGGACTGCGAGCGCAGCCGGCGGCACACCTCGAGCCCGTCCATCTTCGGCAGCATCACGTCAAGCACGACGAGGTCGAACGCCTGCTCGGCGAACCGGGCGAGCGCCTCGCGGCCGTCGGACGCCTGCACCACCTCGTAGCCGTCGCGCTGCAGCGGAAACGACAGCAGGGTCTGGATCGGCTGCTCGTCGTCGACGAGCAGGATGCGCGCGGGACGGTCGGGCATGCCGAAAGCGTAGATACCGTGCACAAGCGTGCTTGACGTGCGCGTCTACCGGACGGCCTTCGTGCCCGCGCTGCTCGCGCTGTTCGTGGTCGCCTTCTCGCTCGAGAGCCGCCCGTCGCCGCTGCGCACGCGCGCTGTCGCGGACGCCTTCGACCCCGCGCGTGCCTATGGCAGCGAACGGCGGGGCGACTCGCTGCTGGGTCTGGCCGAGGACTTCCCGCGGCGCCGTCCGGGGTCCGCGGGCGACGCCGCGCTGGGCGATCGCGTCGGCGAGCTGATGCGGGCGTCGGGTTTCTCGGTCTCGCGCACGAGCGTCTCGGACCGCACGGTCGACGGCGAGACCCAGCTCGAGACGGTCATAGGGGTGCGCCCGGGCCTGTCGAGCCGGCGGATCGTCGTGCTCGCGCATCGCGACGCGCTCGACACGCCGGGACTGGCCGAGCTCTCCGGGACGGCTGCGCTGCTGGAGCTGGCCCGCATCTTCCGCACGCGCGCGCCGGCCGCCGAGCAGGACGCGAGCGAGCCGGGCGAGCCGCAGCTCATCGGGCGCGACCTGCGCAGGACGCTCGTGCTCGTCTCGACCTCGGGCGGGAGCGGCGGCGCCGCCGGCGCGCGCGCGTGGGCGCGTGACCAGGATCCCGCCGCGATCGACGGTGTGCTGGCGCTGGGCGATCTCGCCTCGGCCGCATGGCGCAAGCCCTGGGTCGTGCCGTGGTCCAACGGCGTCGAGCAGGCCCCGCTCGGGTGGCAGCGCACCGTCGAGCTGGCGGTGCGCCAGGAGGTCGGAGCGGACCCGGGCGGCGCGCGTGCGACCTCGCAGTGGTCGCGCCGGGCGCTGCCGCTGGCCGCCGGCGAGCAGGGAGCGCTCGCGCGTGCGGGCCTGCCCGCGGTGCTGCTGCAGATCAGCGGCGAGCGGGGTCCGGGCGCGGGCGCGAGCATCTCGCGCGAGCGCTTCACGCAGCTCGGTCGCGGCGCGCTGCGCAGCGTGATCGCGCTCGACGAGGCGGGCCGGCGTGGCTCAGGCGGTGACACCGCGCCGCTGTTCCGCGGCGAGCCCGAGGGGATCGTGACGCTGCGCAACGTGCTCCCCGGCTGGAGCGTCAGGCTGCTCGTGGGATGCCTGCTGCTGCCGGCCCTGCTGTCGGCGCTGGACGCGTTCTTCCGCGCCCGCCGGCGCCCGCTGCCGGTCGGCGCCTGGCTGTCCTGGACGCTTGCGGCCGGGGTCGCGGTGCCGCTCGCCTGGGCCTGGCTGCGGGTGCTCGGGATCGCCGGCGCGCTGCCCGCTCCCCGCGCGCCCGTGAACCCTGCCGACATGCGCCTGGAGACGGGCGCGGCGGCGGCGCTGGCGTCGGTCGCGATCGCCGTCGCGGGCGGGGTGCTGCTCGTGAGGCCGTTGACGCGCCCGGCGCGTGCGGCGCGCGGCAACCCGGCGGCCGGCGCCGCCGGCGCCGCGAGCGGGCTGATCGTCTGCATGCTGGCGGCCGCGGTCTGGGTCGTCAATCCGTACGCCGCGGCGCTGCTGATCCCGGCCGCGCACCTGTGGCTGCTGCTCGGCGTGCCCCAGACGCGCCTGCGCGGCGCGGTCGCATGGCTCGCGCTCGTGGCCGGCCTGCTCGCACCGTTGCTGGCGCTGGCCTTCGAGGCGCGGGCGCTGCGCGCAGGCCCGCTGGAGTTCGCGCGCATGTGGCTCGTCGCGACTGCCGGAGGTCACGTGCCGCCCTGGGCAGCGCTCGCGCTCGGCGCCCTGGCCGGCTGCGCGGCGACGCTCGTGCGCATCCTGATGGCGCGCCGCCGGCTCGCGAGCGCGGCGCCCGTGCAGCCCCTGCACACCCGCGGGCCGGCGGGCTACGCCGGCCCGGGCTCGCTCGGGGGAACCGAGTCCGCGCTCAGGCGCTAGCGCGGATCTGACGATCCGACATCCTGAGTCTCATGCGACGCCCACTCCGTGTCCTGTCGACCTTCCTCATCTGCGGCGGCCTGCTGCTGCTCGTGGACGGCGCGCTGACGCTGCTCTGGGAAGAGCCGATCTCGTCGATCTACGCGCGTGTCCAGCAAGGCAAGCTCGACGACCGGCTCACCCGGCTCGAGCGCAGCGGACCTTCGGCGTCCGAGCAGCGCGTGCTGGCCCGGCTTCCCGACCCCGAGCGGCGCCTGCGTTTCGCGGCCCGGGCGGCGGACCGGCGTGCGCGCGAGGGCGACCCGGTGGGGCGGCTGCGGGCAGAGTCGATCGGGCTCGACGAGGTCATCGTCCACGGAACCGACGGCGAGACGTTGCGCAACGGGCCCGGGCACTACCCGGCGACGCCGCTGCCCGGCGCGCGCGGCACGGTTGCGATCGCCGGCCATCGCACGACCTACGGCGCGCCGTTCCGGCGCGTCGACGATCTCGACAAGGGCGACCGGATCGAGCTGCGGATGCCCTACGGCCGCTTCACCTACCGCGTCGAGCGGCTGCGCATCGTGCAACCCACCGAGACGTCGGTGACGCGCCGCGTCGCATACGACCAGCTCGTCCTGACGGCCTGCCATCCGCTCTACTCCGCCGAGCAGCGGATCGTCGTGTTCGCGCGGCTCGAGCGCTCCGCCCCGATTTTCGGGTCGTGACCCCATCGACAGCTCGCGCGAGCTGACCGATCCTGCTCATGCAATGAGCGCGCTCCTCCGATACAGGCAGCAGCCAGGACGTTTCGGTCGCGAGATCCGGGACGATCGCAATCCGACGGCCGATCGGAGGCCATCCGTGGAGACCAGCGCAGCCAAGCCAGGCGACACGACCGGCTACCTGGTCGACCCGCGGGCCGTGGCGGCCGCGATCATCGACCGGCTGGTCGCCGGTCGCGTCCTGCCGCCGCGCTAGTGCTCGAACCCGCGCCAGCTGACGGCGCCTGACGCGCCCGCCCACTCGACTCCCGGATCGCCGGCCAGCACCTCGCCGATCCAGGTGACGTCCGCCGCGGCCTCGGCGGCAGCGCGGTCAGCGGGCGCGACGCAGACGCACAGCTCGAAGTCCTCGCCGCCGGTCGCGGCCAGCTCCAGCGGGTCGCGGCCGAGCGCGGCCGCGACCTCGGCGACGCCGGGGGCGAGCGGCAGCGCCGCGGCGTCGAGCGCGAGCCGGACGCCGCTGGCGTCCGCAAGCCGGCGCGCGTCGGAGGCGAGCCCGTCGGAGAGGTCGAGCATCGCGCTCGCTCCCGCCGCCGCCAGCCCGCGCCCTGCGCGGAGGCGTGGCTGCGGCCGCAGGTAGCGCTCGATCAGCCCGCTCGCCGCGGGCGCGTCGCCTTCGAGCACCCGCCCGTCGAGCACCGCGAGACCCGCGGCCGGCGCGCCCAGCGTGCCGGTCACCCCGACGAGGTCGCCCGGCCGCGCGCCGGTGCGCCCGACGGGCTCGTCCCGCGCGCCGGCCCAGCCGACGACCGTGACAGCGACAGTCAGCACCGGGCCGGCGACGAGGTCGCCGCCCGCGATCGTCGTGCCCGTCGCCTGCGCCAGCGCCTCGGCGCCCTCGTGCAGCGCCAGCACCGCGTCGTCGCGCAACGACGGCGGCAGCACGACGCCCAGGTAGGCCTCGCCCGGCTCCACACCCATCGCGGCGAGGTCGGACAGCGCCGCGGCGAGCGCCCGGTGGCCGATGTCAGCCGGCGTCGCCGACCCGAGCCGGAAGTGGGTGCCGTCGACCATCACGTCGACCGACGTGACGGCATAGAGGTCCGCTCGCACGACCGCGGCGTCGTCGCCGATCCAGCGCACGACGCGGGTGCCCTCGCGCTGCGCGAGGGCCGCGCCGATCGCCTCGATCAGTGCGCGCTCGCGCACCGGCCCCACCCGCGATCAGCGATGGCGATAGACGATGCGCGCGCGATTGAGGTCGTACGGGGAGACCTCGACGCGCACGCGATCGCCGGGCAGGATCCTGATGCGGAAGCGCCGCATCTTGCCGGCCACGTGCCCGAGCACCTCGTGGCCGTTGTCGAGCTTCACCTTGAACATCGCGTTCGGGAGCGCCTCGACCACCTCGCCCTCGAACTCGACTTTCTCTTCCTTGGCCAAGACCTAGATGATGCGGACGTTGGTTGCCTGTGGGCCCTTGCCCGACTCGCCGAGCTCGTACTCGACCTTCGCGCCCTCCGCAAGCGTGCGGAAGCCATCGCCCGCGATGCCCGAGAAGTGCACGAACGCGTCCTTGCCCCCGTCATCGGGGGTGATGAAGCCGAAGCCCTTCTCGTCGCTGAACCACTTGACGACACCAGTTGCCATACAACACCTCCTCACTGCTGAGATCGATGCGCGAGGGGTGCTGCTCGGCACTGCCTTCCCGCATGCTTCACGCCCGCCTCTGCGGCGGACGACGACGGCGGGGGTTATACCAGCGTCGGGCGGACGGATGCGATCAGCCTGGTGGCGCCGCCGCGCCGCCACCCTGGCCCGTGTCGGCCGGCGCCTGCGTCTCAGGCGGCGCCTGGGGCTCAGACTCGTACTGCGTGGGGTCGAACCCCTCCTCTTCCGCCTCCGGCTTGCTCTTCTGCTCCTCGTCGGGCTCGATGTCCTCCGTCTCCGACGGGTCCGGTGCCGGCGCGGCGTCCACCACGCCACCGGTGAGCGAACCGCCCGACTGGGCGTACTTGCCGTTGAACGGAGCCGAGAGGAACGGCGTATCCGGCGGCTCGAAGTCGCCGCAGAAGGAGCCCTTGATGCGGCCCATGTAGTCGCCCCAGATGTCGGCGGGGAAAGTGCCCCCGTCGACGTTGCGTCCGAAGTAGAGCCCGTTCATCTGGATGTCGTCCTTGGGGTAGCCGACCCAGACGGCGGTCGTCAGGCGGGGCGTGTAGCCGACGAACCAGGCGTCGGTGTTGCCGTCCGTCGTGCCCGTCTTGCCGGCCGCCGGGCAGCCGATCAGCGCGTGCGTGCCGGTGCCGCTCTGCATGTTCTGCTCGAGGATCTCGGTCGCCTTGGCCGCCTCGCCCTCCTCGAAGATGCGGACCTTCTTGACGCGGAATCTCGGCGGCAGGTCCTTCCCCTTCTCGACGCGCCCGTCCGGGAAGACGATCTTCTTGATCGCGGTCGGCCGCAGCCGCAGCCCGCCCGAGGCGATGCTCGCGTACGCGGTCGCCATCTCGAGCGGCGAGACGCCGTTCTCCAGGCCGCCGAGCGTCTCCGCCGGGTAGCCCTTGAGCGTCGATCTGATGCCCATGTCGCGCGCGGTCCGCTTCACCTCGTCGGGCCCGAGGTCCATCGCGAGCTGGATGTAGACCGAGTTGTCGGAGGCGAGCGTCGCGCGCCGTAGGCTCATGCTGCCGGCGCCGCGATTGGAGTAGGTGTCGATCTCGAACTTGCCGTAGACCGGGTCGTCGATCAGCGTCGGTGACTTGGACACGTAGCTCGTGCTGTCGGGATCGACGCCGCGGCGCAGCGCCGTCATCAGCGCCATCACCTTGAACGTCGAGCCGGGGCGGCGGTGGCCCTGGGCGGCGAGGTTGAAGTTCGACACGCCGTAGTCGCCCGAGGAGGCCATCGCCTCGATGTAGCCGTTGCGCGGATTGATCGTCACGATCGCCGACGACGGGCCGATGCCGCCGATGTGGTCGGCGATCGTGTCGCGCGCCTGCTCCTGCTTGGAGAGGTCGATCGTCGTGTAGACCTTCATGCCGCCCTGGCGCACGGTCTGCGCGCCGTACTCGCGGAACAGCTGGTCCTTGACGTAGTCGAAGAAGTACTCCTCGCGCCTGCGCGTGAAGAACTCGGAGCGCTTGAGACCCAGGTTGCGGCTCATCGCCTTGCTCGCGTGTTCCGCGCTGACCATGCCGAGCTCGGCCATCTTCTCGAGCACGTCGTCGCGGCGGGCCTTGGCGGCGCCCTTGCTGCGCGTCGGCGAGTACGTCGTCGGCGCCTGCGGCAGCCCTGCCAGCAGCGCCGCCTCGCGCAGCGACAGCTCTTGCAGGTCCTTGGAGAAGTAGATCTTCGCGGCCGCCTTGATGCCGATCGCGGATTGCCCGCCGACGGTGCCGTACGGGATCGAGTCGAGGTACTTCTCGAGGATCCACTCCTTGGACTGCTCGTTCTCGAGCTCCTCGGCCAGCTTGGCCTCGCGGATCTTGCGCGTGTACGTCTTCTCGTTGGAGATGTAGAGCGAGCGCACGAGCTGCATCGTGATCGTCGAGCCGCCCTGCACCGTCTTGCGCGAGGCGACGTTCTTGATCGCCGCTCGCACGACGCCCTCGTAGTCGACGCCCTTGTGCTTGTAGTAGCGCTCGTCCTCGATCGCGATCGTCGCGTCCTTGACGACCTGCGGGATCTCGTCGGAGCGCATCGGCAGGTGCAGGCTGTCGGCCTGGATGAAGCCGAGCGGCTTGCCGTCTGCGGCGAACACGCGCGTGTTGTTGCCCGTGAGGCGCGGCTTGAGCGACGAGAGCGGCGGTGCCGATGCGGCGACCGAGACGATGTAGCCGATGCCGCCGAGCCCGGCCAGCACGATGCAGATCCCGAGCACCATCAGGGCGAGGAGGGCCTTGTTGCGCGGACCGCCGCTGCCGCGACGGCGCCGCTTGGTGCGCTGGGCGTGAGCCATGACCAGGAGACCGGATTGTAGGACGCCTCCGGGTTCGTCCCCGGCGGCCGAATCCCTACTCCTGCGCGGGCAGCAGGCCCTCGGCGTGCAGCACTTCCAGGCACTGCAGGCGCAGCTCCGCCTCGCGCCGCGAGCGGTCGGGCGGCGCGCAGCGCTCGCCGCCGACGGCCAGTCGCAGACCCTCGGCGGTCGTCTCGGCGACGGTCACCGACTGACCCGTCCCCTCGGCCAGCGCGGCGACGGCGCGGCCGGCATCGGCGCCGCGCGGCAACCAGATGTGCACGTCCAATCCGATGACGCCGTCCCCGAACGAGTCGTTGCGCAGGATCCCGCTCGCGAGCCGCTCGTTCGGGATCACGATCCGCTCTCCGTCCAGCGTGCTCAGGAACGTGTAGGTGAGCCGGATGTCCTCGACGACGCCGTACTGCTCCTCGAACAGCACCCAGTCGCCGACCCGTAGCGGCTGCGTGATCGCGAGCATCACACCCGCGACGAAGTTGGCCAGCGTCTGACGCGCCGCGAAGCCGAGCACCGCGGCCGCGATCGCGCCTGAGGCCAGCAGCGATGCTGCGAGCCGGTCGACGCCGTTCACCCGCGACAGCGCGATCGCGACCCCGAGCAGGACGATCGCGGCGCTCAGCAGCCGGCGGATGAAGCGCAGCCGCGTGCCGGTCTCGGGCGAGATCCCGCCCGGGATCACCGTCTCGGCCAGCTGCCCGCCGCGGCGCGAGAGGGCGCGGTCGATCAGCAGCGCGGCGAGCACCGCGGCCACGACGGGCACGATCACCGACGCCCAGCTCGCGCCTTCCTCGAGGATCGCGGACAGGACGGGCGTGACGCTGCCAGGATCAGCCGTCGGCATGGGCGGCGAGATTAGAACGCAGGCGGTGCTGATCGACGCGATGGGGACGCTGCTGCGCCTCGAGGATCCGGCGCCGAGGCTGCGCGAGGCGCTGCGGGCACGGCTCGGGATCGACGTCGGGCATGGGGCGGCGGCTGCCGCGATCCGGGCGGAGATCGCCTTCTACCGCACGCACATGCACCTGGGCCGCGACGTCGGCACGCTCGCCGCCCTGCGCGAGCGCTGTGCCGAGGCGATGCGCCCCGCGCTGCCGGCCCGCGCGGCTGACCTTCCCGGCCCCGAGCTGACGGCGGCGCTGCTCGAGGCGCTGGTCTTCGCGCCGCATGCCGACGCCGCTCCGGCGCTGCGGGCGCTGCGCGCCGCCGGCTGCCGGCTCGTGGTCGTCTCGAACTGGGACTGGTCGCTGCACGAGCGCCTCGACGAGATCGGGCTGGCGGCGCTCGTCGACGCCACCGTCGCCTCCGCGGAGCTGGGGGTGGCGAAGCCCGCGCGCGCCATCTTCGAGCACGCGCTCGCGCTGGCCGGCGTGCCGCGCGAGCGCGCGTGGCACGTGGGCGACAGCCTGCGCGAGGACGTCGAGGGCGCGCATGCGGCCGGGATCCGGCCCGTGCTGCTGGCGCGCGGCAGTCGGGCGGAGCGCGCCGCGCTCTCCGCCCCGGCGCCGGTGGTGCGGAGCCTCGCCGAGCTGCCCGGACTGGTCGCGGGCGCCGCGCCCTACGCTTAGCGGGCGCTGATGCCGAGCTACCTGCCGCCCTCCGCCGATCGCCCGGCGCCGGTGCCCTCGCGCCCCGAGCTGCCTGAGGGGGTCTGGCGGCCCGAGCCCCTGCCACCGCCGAGCGGGCGCGACGCCCTGCCGCGCTGGCCGTTGTGGGCGCCGTTCGCTGGGCTGCTCGGCGCCCTGCTCGTAGCGGTCGTAGGCGTCGGCGTGATCACGCTCGTGATCGAGCTGGCGGGCGTGGACACCGCGGATGACACGCCGCCGGCCGTGGCGATCGGCGGCACCTACGTGCAGGACCTCGGGCTGATCGGGACGGCGTTGCTGCTCGCGCGGGTGCTCGACGCACCCCTGACACCGGCGAAGTTCGGCCTGCGCCTGACCCGTCTGCGCCCGGCGATCGGGTGGACGCTGCTGAGCTGGTTCATCTTCTTCGCCTTCGCGACGGTCTGGGGCATCGCGCTCGACATCACCGAGAACGACGACCTGCCCGAGGAGTTCGGGGTTGACGGCTCGACCGTTGCGCTCATCGCGGTCGCGATTCTCGTCTGCGTGCTGGCGCCGATCGCCGAGGAGCTGTTCTTCCGCGGCTTCTGCTTCACCGCGCTGCGCCGGGCGCTCGGGATGCTGCCGGCCGCGATCCTCACCGGCATCATATTCGGGGCCATCCATTTGGGCAGCAGCGAGATCGAGTTCATAGTTCCGCTGATGGTCTTCGGCTTCTCGCTCTGCCTGCTCTACGTCTGGACCGACTCGCTGCTGCCATGCATCGTGCTCCACGCGCTCAACAACGGGCTGGCGTTCGGCGTGATGCAGGGCTGGGGAGCGGCGACTGTGCCGGCGATGGCAGCCGCCGCTGTGCTCTCGGCGCTGATCGTGCTGCCGTTCGCGCGCCGTGCCTCGGGCCCGGCGGTGGCGGCATGAGGCGCGCGCTCGGGCTCGCCGCCGTGTTGACGCTGCTCGCGCCGGCCGCCGCCGCGGCGCAGGATCCGGCGGTTCCGGTGCCATCACCGGCCGCGACGCCCGCACCGCCGGCGCCACCGGTGCCGCAGATCACGCTGGCGGCGGAGAAGGTTCACCCCGCGGGGGACAGGGCGCTCGTCCTGCGCGGACGCGCCTATCGCGTCCGCGGGACGATGACGCCGGTGGCCGCCGTCCCGCAGCAGGTCGAGCTGCGGATCCTGCGCGGCGGCGAGCTCGCGCGCACGCTCCGCGTCGCGGTGGCGCCCGACGGCAGCTTCGTGCGCCGCATCCCGACCTGGCGCAAGGGCAGCTTCGGGGTCCGCGCGGTGCATGTCGCGACGCCCGAGCTGGGCGCCGCGCGCGGGCCGAAGGTCAAGGTCCTGGTCGTCGAGCCGCGCGTGGCCGAGGGCAGCCGCAGCCCGCTGGTGCCGCTGCTGCAGCGCAGCCTGGCCAAGCTGCGCTACGCCGTCTCGCGCAGCGGCAGCTTCGACGCCGCGACGGGGCGCGCGGTGATGGCGTTCCGCAAGGTCAACGGCATGGCCCGCCGCTACGACGCCGACAGGCGCGTGATCGAGAAGCTGATGGCGGGCAAGGGCGCGTTCGAGCCGCGCTACCCCGGCGCCGGCCGCCACGTCGAGGCCGACATCTCGCGCCAGGTGCTGGCGCTGATCGACGGCGGCAGGGTCGTCGCGACGTATCACACCTCGACCGGCGCCCCCGCGACGCCGACGATCATCGGCAGCTTCCGCGTCTACCTCAAGACGCCCGGCGTGAACTCGCTCGGGATGGTGCACTCGTCCTACTTCATCCGCGGCTACGCGATCCACGGCTACGTCGACGTGCCCGCCTTCAACGCGAGTCACGGCTGCCTCCGGATCCCGATCCCGGACTCGGTGCGGGTGTTCAACTGGCTGCGGCACGGCGATCGCGTCATCACCTACCCGTAGCGTCCGCGCCCGGATGGACGCCCGCCGGACACTGATCGAAGAGCTCCGGCGCCACGCGCTGATCCTGGGCGAGGTGACGCTCACGAGCGGCGCGACCGCGCAGTACTACGTCGACGCGAAGCGGGCGATCCTGCGGCCCGCCGGCTTCCTCGCGCTTGCCGAGCTCCTTGCCGGCCACGCTGCCCGCTGGCACGCCACGGCGGTCGGCGGGCTCACGATGGGCGCCGACGCCCCGGCCTGCGCCGCGCTCGCGGGAGGCGCCGACGTGAAGGCGTTCTTCGTGCGCAAGGAGACGAAGGCGCACGGCCTCCAGCGCCGCGTGGAAGGCCCGCCGCTCGATCCGGGCGAGCGCTGCATGATCGTGGAGGACGTCGTCACGTCCGGCGGCTCGGCAGTAGAGGCGATCGAGGTGGTGCGCGCAGCGGGGCACGAGATCTGCGGCGTCGTCGCGGTGCTCGACCGGCTCGCCGGCGGGGATGCCGCGATCCTCGCGGCCGCGGGCGGCGCGCCGTACGAACCGCTGGCGACGATCGACCAGCTCTATCCCGACCGACCGGATCGGTATCCCGCCGCAGTCTAGGTAACACACAAGTTACCTACTTGGGCTATACAACGCCCCGAGCAGGATTCGAACCTGCGGCCTACTCCTTAGGAGGGAGTCGCTCTATCCGACTGAGCTATCGGGGCCGAGGCAGGAATCGTAGACCTGCGGGTCGTACATGACATAGCGGCAACGCGCGCACAGGTCCCGGGGGAAGGATGTGGGCGCGCGGAGATGCAACAGGACACAACCGGCCGGGGTGCCGGAGCAGGAGGGGAACATCTTCATCAACGCAGCATGCAGCGCGAGGGCGCTCTCTTGAGCACCGGCGATCCCGTCGGGCTCATGCACGAGTCAGAGGACCAGTCGGAGGTCGTCGACGAGGGCGGTGCGGCCGAGAAGAAGATCACCGCGCGCTCGCCGATGCAGCTGTTCTGGCGCCGCCTGCGCCGGGACAAGATCGCCATCGTGGCGCTGGGATTTATCCTGCTGCTCATCGCCGTGGCGTTCATCGCGCCGGTGATCGTCTCCCTCGCGGGCACCCCCGGCCCGCGCGTGCAGAGCTCCGAGTCGCTCGACGTCTTCGGCACGCCCACCGGACCCTCGGCCGAGCATCCCTTCGGCGTCGACCGGCTCGGCCGCGACGTCTTCTCGCGCACGATCTACGGCGCCCGCGTCTCGCTCGAGGTCGCGCTGATCTCAACCGGGATCGCAGTGCTGATCGGGACCGCGATCGGGCTGATCGCCGGCTACTACCGCGGCTGGGTCGACACGTTGCTCTCGCGCCTGATCGATGTGGTACTCGCGTTTCCGATCCTCTTGCTCGGCCTCGGCCTCGCCGCGGCCTGCTCCGGCGCCGACGGGTGCTTCAGCGGCTTGATTCAGCCGGGCCTGCCGGTCGTGATCATGGTGATCGCGATCATCAACTGGACCTACATCGCGCGCATCGTGCGCGGCCAGGTGCTCTCGCTGCGCGAGAAGGAGTTCGTCGAGGCGGCGCGCTCGCTGGGCGCGTCGGACCGGCGGATCATCGTGCGCGAGGTGCTGCCCAACCTCGTGGCGCCGCTGATCGTCTACTCATCTCTGCTGATCCCGGCCAACATCCTGCTCGAGGCGGCGCTGTCGTTCCTCGGCGTGGGAGTCGGGGGCGGCACGCCCTCGTGGGGCGGGATGATCTCCGAGGCCACGAGCCTGTTCCCCGACGCCTGGTGGTTCATGCTCTTCCCTGGCCTGGCCCTCCTGTTCACCGTGCTCGCGTTCAACCTCGTGGGCGACGGGTTGCAGGACGCACTCGACCCGCGGCGGAAGTGACGGCCGTGACCTCCCCCCATCTCGCAGTGACACAACAACGAAAGGACGAAGTCCATGTCTAGGTCTTTCTGGAGGACCTTGCTTGCACTCGCCGCGCTGATCGCCTTGCTCGGTCTCGGCGCATGCGGTGGCAGTGACGATGACGAGAGCGGCGACACCGGCGGCACGCCCGCACAGAGCGAAGACGGAGGCGAGAGCGCCAACGTCACCGAGCAGCTCTTCGCAGGGACGGCACGCGACAACATCGCAAATCCGGCGGAAGGCGGGAAGAAGGGCGGCAAGCTCACGATGCTGTCCTCGGGTGATGTCGACTACATGGATCCGGGCAAGACCTACTACAGCTATGCGATCGGGATCATCAATGCGATCCATCGTGGTCTGTACGCATATCCGCCGGCGGAGGCGCTCGAGCCGGTCCCGGATCTCGCGGCCGACATGCCCGAGATCGCCGAAGACGGCAAGACCGTCACGGTGAAGATCCGCGAAGGTGTCATGTTCTCGGCGCCGGTCAAGCGCGCCGTGACCTCCAAGGATGTCAAGTACGCGATCGAGCGTGGCTTCACCGCCAACGTGGCGAACGGCTACGCGGGCGTCTACTTCGGCGACATCGTCGGCGCTCCGGAGGAGCAGGGCGACTACAAGCCGATCCCCGGCATCGAGACGCCCGACGACCAGACGATCGTCTTCAAGCTCGAGAAGGGCACCGGCGCGGCGCTGGCCGGCGCGCTTGCGCTGCCGATCTCGGTACCGGTGCCGAAGGAGTTCGCGCAGAAGTACGACAAGGAGCTCCCGTCCACTTACGGCGAAGGCCATGCGGTGTACACCGGCCCGTACATGGTCGAGTCCGCCCCCGACGGCAAGGCCGTCGGCTACCAGGCCGGCAAGCGGATCCACCTCGTGCGCAACCCGGACTACGCTGCCGTGGACGACTTCCGGCCCGCGTTCGTAGACGAGATCGAGATCCTGGCGGGCAACGACGACAACGCCGTCGCATCGCGTCGCATCCTGTCGGGCGAGAACTTCGTCACGGGCGACATCGAACCGCCGGCCAGCCAGCTCAAGCGGCTGCTGGAAACCAACAAGACCGAGCTGTCGGCCGTTCCGGGCGGTGGCTGGCGCATGATCTCGATGGACACCAGCCGTCCACCGTTCGACGACATCGATGTGCGCAAGGCCGTGAT
>DASQMT010000117.1:0-10945 GCA_035645355.1 Solirubrobacteraceae bacterium
GACCGACATCAGCGGCGACTACGCCGCCTTCGCTCGCGCCCTCGGCGGCTACGGTGAGCGGGTGACGGAGCCAGGCGAGATCATCCCCGCCATCCAGCGGGCGATCCGGCAAACCCAGGAGGGCACGCCGGCGCTGCTGGAGTTCATCACGAGCAAGGAGACCGCCGTCTCGCGCCTCTGAGGCGCGGGAACGGAGGCGCGGGGAGAGGGAATGGCTTCGGTTGACATCCGCGACGTGCGGAAAGCCTTCGGCAGCACGCAGATCCTGCACGGGGTCAGCGTGGACATCGCCGATGGCGAATTCGTGGTGCTCGTCGGCCCCTCGGGCAGCGGCAAGACGACGGCGCTGCGGATGCTGGCCGGCCTGGAGGCCGTGAGCGCGGGCACGATCGCGATCGGCGAGCGCGTCGTCAACGAGGTCTCCCCCGGTGAGCGCGACGTCGCGATGGTGTTCCAGGACTACGCGCTCTACCCGCAGATGACCGTGCGCGACAACTTCGCCTTCGGGCTGCGCCGGCGCAAGGTCGCGCGCGAGGAGATCGAGCGGCGCGTGGCGCGCGCGGCCGCGTCGCTCGAGCTCGGCGACCTGCTCGACCGGCGCCCGCGCGAGCTGTCGGGCGGCCAGCAGCAGCGCGTCGCGCTCGGTCGCGCGCTCGTGCGCCAGCCGCAGGTGTTCCTGATGGACGAGCCGCTCTCCAACCTGGACGCCAAGCTGCGCGTGCAGACACGCGGCGAGATCAAGCGCCTGCAGCAGGAGATCGAGACGACGACCGTCTACGTCACGCACGACCAGGTCGAGGCGATGACCATGGGCGACCGGATCGCGGTCATGAACGGCGGGCGCCTGGAGCAGCTCGGCACGCCCGAGGAGCTCTACGAGCGACCCGCCAACCTGTTCGTCGCCGGCTTCATCGGCAGCCCCGCCATGAGCCTGGTGCCCGTCGACGCGCTTCGGGCCGAGCTGCCGCGGGCGCCAGCCGGGGCAGTGCTGGGCGTGCGGCCCGAGCACGCGCGGCTGTGGCGGGACGGAGACGGGCTGCTCGGGCCGCTCGAGGGCGAGGTCGCATACGTCGAGGCGCTCGGGCGCGAGACGTTCCTCGGCGTCGTCAGCGGCCCGGGGACGCGCTTCGTGGTGTCCGTCGCGGGCCGCGCCTCGACACGCCCGGGCGAGCGCGTGCGCTTCGGCCTGGTCGAGGACGGCCTGCGGCTCTTCGACGCCGCCAGCGGGCGCGCGCTGGGGCCGGCGGCCGCCCCCGGGTAGGGATAACCGCACCGGGCCGCCGGTGGCTTTCCACCGTCGATGCGGGTGCCATCCCCGCAGACTCGCCGGACGGCGGCGCATAGGTTGCATCCATGCTCGCCACCGCTTTCCGCACGCCGAGCGTCGCCCGGATCGCCTCCTCCGACGCTCGCACCCAGGTCGGTCTCTTCCTGCTCGCCTACTTCGTCTACAGCGCCGCGCGCTGGCTGATGGTCGGCGATCTCGCGACGGCGCAGGACCACGCTGAGTGGATCATCGACCTCGAGCAGGATCTCGGCGTCGCCACCGAGGCGTCGGTCCAGCAGGCGCTCACGGGCACCTGGATCCTCTGGCTGCTCAACCATGCCTACATCGCCGCGCAGCTGATCGTCGTGCCCGGCGCGCTGATCTTCCTCTACAAGCGCTCGCGCCCGGTCTACCACCGGCTGCGCAACACGATCCTCGCGACCTGGCTGATCTCCGTCCCGGTCTACGCCGCCTTTCCGGTGGCCCCGCCGCGGCTCGCGGAGATGGGCCTCGTGGACACGATCTCCGAGCAGACGGGCTTCGCGATGGACTCCAACCTGACGACCGCGTTCTACAACGAGCTGGCCGCGGTGCCGAGCCTGCACGTCGGCTTCGCCGTCGCGGTCGGGATCGCCGTCGCCGCCGCGGTGAGCAACCCGCTCGTCAGGACGCTGGCGCTGCTGTGGGGACCCGCGATCGGCCTCGCGGTCGTCGCGACCGGCAACCACTTCGTGTTCGACATCGCAGCCGGGCTCGTCGCGAGCGTGCTGGGCTACGGCGCCGGCACCGTCGCGGCTCGGGCGAGCGAGCGCCGCCCGGCGACCGCCGCGACGAGCGCGCCGATGCTGCGGCCCTGCTTCGCCGACGCCTGAGAGCGCAGGCAGATCGCAAGCGCGAGCGCGGTGCCGACGACGGTCAGCACCGTGCTCGTGCCGATGAAGAAAGCGGCGAGCCGCTCGGGCGAGACCGCGCTGCCGGTGACCGGCCCGAAGCTCGCGGCCAGCAGCGCCACGCTCGCCCCGACGGACGCGGGCGCAAACGGCACCAGCCTGCCGCCGCCCTGGGCGAGTGCGACGAGCAGCACGGCGGCAAGCGAGACGGGCACGCCGAAGGCGGCCAGGAAGCAGCCCAGCGAGCACAGACGGCAGCCACGGCTCGCGAGCTGCCAGGGCAGCACCTCCCGCGCATAGGCGCCGGGCGCGCGCAGCGGCGCGCAGCCGCGGCCGACGCCCGCGACGATCCGCCGCAGGCGCGGGACGCGGCGCCCCAGGGCCAGCAGCGCGAGCACCGCGACGAACGCGCCGGCGAGCGCGACCGCGGTCGTCGCCGAAAGGCCGAACTGGGGGCCGACGCCGACGGCCAGCGCGACGCCGAGCAGCCCCACGCCGACGACGATCTCCCCCACTCCCTCCGCCACCAGCGTGCCGGCCAGCAGCGGGCAGCCGGCGTCCGCCATGCGGCGGCGCAGGAGCAGCACGCGCACCGCGTCACCGCCGCGCGCCGAGACCAGGCCGCCGGCCCCGGCGCCCGCGACCCAGGCGGCGACCGCGTCGCGCCTGCGCGGGCCGGCGCTGCCGCGGTAGGCGCTGCGCACGATCGCGTGCCAGCCGCGCCCGCGCAGCACCTGGTTGGCCAGGTGAAGCGAGACGCCAAGCAACAGCCAGCCCACGGCGGCGTTCCCCATCGAGGCTGAGGGTACCCACACCTCCAGCGCCCTAGCCTTCGCGTTGGACGCCGGCGCGCAGCCGGGCTAAGGTCGCGGCCGACCGGTCTCCCGAGCCCGTGACCCTCCATCCCCAGCGAAGCCGGCAGAGCTTCCGGGCATCCGTGCCCGGTGGGCACGTCGGCGGCTGGGTCGAGGGCGAGGGACCGCCCGTGCTGCTCCTGCACGGCGGCCCGGGCCTGTCGTTCGATCACATGGAGCCGGTGGCCGTCGAGCTCCGGCCGGGCTGGCGCGTGGCCTCCTACCAGCAGCGGGGGCTCGCTCCCTCGACGGAGGCGGGCCCGTTCTCGGTCGAGCGCGAGATCGACGATGCCGTCACCGTGCTCGACGAGCTCGGCTGGCAACGCGCGTGGGTCGTAGGACACTCGTGGGGCGGGCATCTGCTGCTGCACCTCGCGCGCGCCGTCCCGGAACGGCTGCACGGCGGGCTCGCCGTCGATCCGCTCGGCGGGCTGGGAGACGGTGGCTCCGCGGCCTTCGAGGCGGAGATGCTCGCGCGCCTGGCGCCGGCCGCGCGTGCGCGACTTCAGGAGCTCGACGAGCGCGCGATGGCCGGGACCGGGACGGAGGAGGAGGCCGTCGAGAGCGTGCGGCTCGCCTGGCCGGCCTACTTCGCCTCGCCCGACGACACGCTGCCGTTCGTCGCGCAGCGAATGTCGGTCCCCGCGTACGCGGGGCTGTGGGACTCGCTGGTCGAGGAGCTGCCGCGGCTGGAGGCGTCGCTCTCGGCGATCCAGGTCCCGCTCGGCTTCCTCGCCGGCGAGCGCAGCCCGATGCCCCACGAGCTGGCCGCGGGCGCGACGGCCGCTGCCGTGCCCGGCGCGCAGCTCGAGGTGCTGGCGGACGCGGGGCACTACCCGTGGCACGAGCGCCCGGGCTGCGTGGGCGCCGCGCTCCGGCGGCTCGTGCAGCACGCGGCCCGTTGAGCGAGCAGGCTGGATTGGCGATGCACGACAGCGTTGCGACCGTGATCGCACCCGGCGCGGGAGAAGTGGTCGGCGACTCGCCCGACCGGCGGGTCGAGATCCTGTGCGACCACGAGGCGCTGGCCGCGACGTGGTCGCGGTTCGGCCCCGGTCGTGCAGGCGCCGACCTGCACGTCCACCGCCGCCACACGGACCTTTTCTACGTGCTCGAGGGCGTGCTGACGGTGATGCTCGGCGCCGGCGAGGAGGCCATCGCGCCGGCCGGAACGCTCGTGTGCGTGCCACCGCTGGTCGTGCACGGGTTCCGCAACGCGAGCGACGCCGAGCTGAGGTACCTCAACTTCCACGCTCCCGGCGAGGGCTTCGCGGAGTACCTGCGCGGGGCGCGGGACGATTACGACCAGGAGCCGCCGCCGCCGGACGGCGGCCACCCGGCGGCAGAGGCGGTGATCGGTGACGACGGGATCGCGTCACACGACGGCATGCGAGTGCTGGTCGACATCGAGCAGATCGCGATCGCGGAGCGCCGTATCGACCGCGGCAGCCCGCCGCTCGGTTCGCGCCCGCACAGCCGTCGCCGCAGGTCCCTCTACGTGCTCGAAGGCGGGCTGGCGCTCAGCGCCGGCGAGCGCGAGCTGTGGGCGGTTGCAGGTTCCTGGATCGAGCTGCCGCCGGGCGTCGCACCCAGCCTCGCGCCGCACGGCTCGGGCGCCGCGCGATTCCTGGACCTGCGCACGCCCGCCGGAGCGGGCGGCTCCGACCCGCTCAAGCAGTGACGGAGGTACGCACCGCTCACACCGCCGACCTCGAGGCGGAGACGCTCGCGACGGCACGCGACCTGCTGAATGCGGTGTTCGAGGGCGACCTGACCGCTCACGACTGGGAGCACGCGCTGGGTGGGATGCACGCGCTCGCGTGGGAAGCGGGCGAGCTCGTCGGGCACGCCTCCGTTGTCGGACGCCGGCTCCTACACGGCGGCCGGGCGCTGCGAGCCGGCTACGTCGAGGGCGTCGGTGTGCGCGCGGACCGGCGCGGGCGCGGGCACGGCGGCGCCCTGATGGCGGCGCTGGAGCGGGTCATCCGCGGCGCGTATGAGCTCGGCGCGCTGGGCGCGACCGACGAAGCTGCGGCGTTCTACGCGGCGCGCGGCTGGCAGCAGTGGCGCGGTCCGACATGCGCGTTGACGCCCGCCGGCACCGTGCGGACGCCGGAGGAGGACGGCGGCGTCTTCGTGCTGCCCGTCGCGATCGAGCTCGACCTGTCGGGAGCGCTCACCTGCGACTGGCGCGACGGCGACCTCTGGTGACTCACAGCGCTCCCAGCTCCGCGCGGAGCGCGCGATCGCGCTGCTCGGCCAGCGCGTCGGTCCAGTGCCAGCGCACGCCCGCGTCGATCTGGAAGCTGTCCTGCCCGTGCTCCTGGATCCGCGCGACGTCGATGCGCAGCGCGGCGACGCGATCGGAGACCGCCATCGGCTCCGCGACGATCGTCGCCCGGCCGTGCGCCGTGAAGGCGAGGTCGCCGCCGGCCAGCAGCGTCAGCGCGCAGCGATCGTCCTCGCGCAGCCGCGCGAGCGACTCGCGGCGCAGCGCGAGCGCCAGCACGATCGTGCGCGGACCCGTGCGAATCGCGGTCGACACCGGGATCGCGTGCGGAGCGCCGGCGCCGGTCGATAGGAACGCCACGGTGCCGGGCTCCCACTCGGGCAGGGAATCCGGGTCGGGGCGCGTCATCGCGGCGCTCACCTACGAGCGCAGGAAGGTCAGCACCGCGAGCACCCTGCGATGGCCCTCGTTGCCCGCGGGCAGGTCGAGCTTGGCGAAGATCGCGCCGATGTCGCGCTCGACGGCACGCTCGCTCAGCCCCAGCTCGTCGGAGATCGCGCGGTTCGAGTGCCCCTCCGCCATCATCGCCAGCACCTCGCGCTGGCG
Source organism: Solirubrobacteraceae bacterium (assembly GCA_035645355.1). GTDB lineage: Bacteria > Actinomycetota > Thermoleophilia > Solirubrobacterales > Solirubrobacteraceae > DASQMT01. The sequence continues at coordinate 5,848 of DASQMT010000117.1, forward strand.
TGCGGAGAGGCTCTCGAGCGGACTCGACTCACGCGGCCGGCTGAGCATCTGGGCGACTACCTCCGGATCGAGCGCCGAGCCGCCCTGGCCGACCTGCCGCACGGAGTCGGCGAAGCCGCGCGGGTCCGCGACCCGGTCCTTGAGCAGGTATCCGACGCCCTCTGCGCTCTCGCCCAGCAGATCGACGGCGTAGGCCTCCTCGGCGTACTGCGACAGCACCAGCACGCCGGTGCCCGGCAGCTCGGAGCGGATCGTGCGCGCCGCGCGCAGGCCCTCGTCGGTGTGGTCCGGCGGCATGCGGATGTCGGTCACCGCTACATCGGGCCGGTGCATCCGGACCTGCTCGAGCAGCTCGTCGGCGTCACCGGCCTGACCGACGACATCGAAACCGGCGGCCTCGAGCAGGTGCACGACGCCGGCGCGCAGCAGCACCGAGTCCTCTGCGACGACGACGCGCATGGCGCCCTCGGGCGCGGACGCGGGCGCCGCGGCGGCGGCGGCGCCCTGCACCGCCTCCTGAGCCTCGCGCGCGAACTCGCCGGCCGTCTCGTGCCGGGCCTCGCGGTCCTTGGCGAGCGCGCGCAGGACGACCTCGTCGAGCGCGGCCGGCAACCCGGGTCGCGCCACGAGCAGCGAGGGCGGCTCGTCGTTGAGGTGCGCCCACAGCTTCTCGAGGTCGCTGGGGCGGTCGAACGGAACCGCCCCCGACAGCGCCTTGTAGAGCACGCAGGCGAGCGCGTAGATGTCCGCGCGCCCGTCGACGTCGGAGCCGCGCGCCTGCTCGGGCGCCATGTAGTCGGCCGTGCCCATCGCGAAGCCGGGCCGCGTCAGCCCCGAGTCGGTCTCGGACCGCTTCGTCAGCCCGAAGTCGGTCAGGAACGCATGCTCGACGCCGTTGCGCTGCGCGATCAGCACGTTCGTCGGCTTCACGTCGCGGTGGACGAGCCCGCGGCGGTGCGCCTCGTCGAGCGCCCCGGCGACCTGCGCGATCAGCGCGACTGCACGGGCCGGCTCGAGGACCGACTCCTCGGCGAGCAGCGCCCCCAGGTCGGTGCCCTCCACGTAGCGCATCGTCACGTACAGGACCCCGTCCTCCTGGCCGGCATGGAAGACCTCGACGGCGTGCGGGTGGTCGATCGCCGCCGCGGCGCGGCACTCGTGCTCGAAGCGGGCGCGGAAGACCGGATCGAGCGCCGCGTCCGGCGCGATCAGCTTGAGCGCGACCGGCCGGTCGAGCGCGAGGTCGGTGGCGCGGAACACGACGCCCATCCCGCCGCGTCCAGCCAACGCGTCGATGCGAAGCCCCGCGAACGTGTCGCCGACTGTCAGCTCTCGCGTCACCGGCCCCCCATTCGAGCGGGTCTCGCCCGCCGGCGCAAGTACGGGGGAGGACCGGCTCCACGCCGGGCTACCCTCGACAGCATGTCAACGGACGTCTCGGAGCGGCAGGCACGTGCGGTTGTGGAGGCGGCGCGCGAGCGCGAGTGGAAGCTCCCCAGCTTCGGCAAGGAGCTCTTCCTCGGCAGCTTCAGGCTCGACCTGATCTCGCCCCAGCCGCGGCTGGACGCCGAGGCGATCGACAAGGGCGAGCGCTTTCTGCGCCGCCTGCGCGCGTTCCTCGAGAGCAGCGTCGACCCGCTCGAGATCGAGCGCGACGCGAGGATCCCCGAGCGCGTGCTCGACGGCCTCAAGGAGCTCGGGGCGCTTGGCATGAAGGTGCCCGAGACCCACGGCGGGCTCGGCCTCTCGCAGGTCTATTACAACCGCGCGCTGGCGCTCGCCGGCGTCTGGCACGCGTCGATCTCGACGCTGCTCTCCGCGCACCAGTCGATCGGCGTTGCGCAGCCGCTGATGGAGTTCGGCACCGAGGAGCAGAAGCGCCGGTGGCTGCCGCTCGTCGCCCGCGACCACATCTCGGCGTTTCTCCTGACCGAGCCCGACGTCGGCGCGGACCCGGCGCGGCTCGGCACGAGCGCGGTGCCGACCGCGGACGGCAGCGGCTACACGCTCGACGGGCTCAAGCTGTGGGCGACGAACGGCGCGATCGCGGACGTCGTCGTGGTGATGGCGAAGGTGCCGGCATCCGAGGATCACCGCGGCGGGATCACCGCCTTCGTGCTGCCCTACGACACGCCGGGGGTCACCGTCGAGAACCGCAACGCGTTCATGGGCCTGCGCGGGATCGAGAACTCGGTCACGCGCCTCGAAGGCGTCTTCGTGCCGAGCGAGAACGTGATCGGCAAGGAAGGCCAGGGGCTCCGGATCGCCCTTACGACGCTCAACACGGGCCGGCTCGCGCTGCCCGCGATCTGCGTCGGCATGGCCAAGTGGGCCACGAAGATCGCGCGCGAGTTCGGCTCCCAGCGCGTCCAGTGGGGGCAGCCGATCGGCAAGCACGACGCGATCGCGCAGAAGGTCGCCTTCATCGCGGCGAGCGCGTTCGGCCTGGAGGCGATGCTCGACGTCGCCAGCAGGCTTGCCGACGACAAGCAGAACGATGTCCGCATCGAGGCCGCGATCGCCAAGCTCTACGCATCCGAGCTCGGCTGGCGGGTGATGGACGAGCTGATGCAGATCCGCGGCGGCCGCGGCTACGAGACGGCCGCGTCGCTCAAGGCCCGCGGTGAGCGCCCGATCGCGGTCGAGCAGCAGCTGCGCGACATGCGCATCAACCGCATCTTCGAGGGCTCGACCGAGATCATGCACCTGCTGATCGCGCGCGAGGCGGTCGACCGCCACCTGCAGGTCGCGGGCGCGATCCTCGAGGGCGACGGCGATCTCAAGGAGAAGGCCCGCGTCGCGCTCCAGGCGAGCCGCTTCTACGCAAGGTGGCTCCCCCAGCTCGCCGTCGGCGAGGGCCAGAAGCCGCACGCCTACGAGCAGTTCGGCGAGCTGGCGACGCATCTGCGCTTCGTCGAGCGCAGCTCGCGCAAGCTCGCGCGCTCGACGTTCTACGCGATGGGCCGCTGGCAGGCGCAGCTCGAGAAGCGCCAGGCGGTGCTCGGGCGGATCGTCGACATCGGGGCCGAGCTCTTCGCGATCTCGTCGGCGGTCGTCTACGCGGAAACGATCCGCGGCGAGCAGCCGCAGCGCGCGACCGAGGCGGCCGAGCTGGCCGACCTCTTCTGCAAGCAGGCGGAGCGCCGCGTCGTGGCGCTCTTCCAGTCGCTCTGGAGCAACGACGACCTCGAGAACTACGCGCTCGCGCAGGGCGTTCTTGAGGGCCGCTACCGGTTCGTCGAGGAAGGGATCGCGGACCCGTCCGAAGTGTGAGACGAAGCCGCCGGGCGCCTTGACCGTCGGACTTGCAGGAATGCCCCCGGGCGTGAGATCGTCGTACGGATATGCAGACTTCCCTCCCCCAGCTCTCCGGTGAGCGCCTGTTCCTGACGGACGGCGGCCTCGAGACCCTGCTGATCTTCCACAAGGGCTTCGAGCTCCCCCACTTCGCATCGTTCACCCTGCTCGAGGACGAGCAGGGCCGCGCCGCTCTGCGCGACTACTTCGCCGGCTTCCTCGATCTGGCTCGCGAGCACGACGCCGGCTTCATCCTCGATACGGCCACCTGGCGCGCGAACCCCGACTGGGCCGAGCTGCTCGGCTACGACGCCGCGGCGCTCGACCGCGTCAACCGCGAGGCGGTCGCCTTCGCCGAGCAGGTCCGCGACGAGCACGCCGGCTCAGGCGTGCCCGTGCTCGTCAACGGCGTCGTCGGGCCGCGCGGTGACGGCTACGTGGCCGAAGCGCTGATGTCCGCCGAGGAGGCCGAGGACTACCACCGCGCGCAGGTGCGCTCGTTCGCCGCCGCGGGCGCCGACATGGTCTCGGCGATCACCATGACCTATGCGGACGAGGCGATCGGCATCGCCCGTCCCGCCGCGCAGGCGGGGCTGCCGGTCGCAATCTCGTTCACCGTCGAGACTGACGGCAGGCTGCCGAGCGGCCAGGCGCTCGGCGAGGCGATCGCGCAAGTCGACTTCGAGACCGACGGATCGGTCGCCTACTACATGGTCAACTGCGCGCACCCGTCGCACTTCGAGCACGTCGTCGAGCAGGGCGGCGCCTGGGTCGGCCGGATCGCGGGGCTGCGCGCGAACGCGTCGAAGATGAGTCACGCCGAGCTCGACGAGGCGGAGGAGCTCGACGAGGGCGATCCCGCGGAGCTGAGCGCCGGCTACGTGGCGCTGCGCAGCAGCCTGCGCAACGTGAACGTGATCGGCGGCTGCTGTGGCACCGACCACCGCCACGTCGCGGCCGTCGCCGACGCCTGGACCGGCTAGCGCCCGAGCCAGCGCTCGACGAGCAGGCGCGCGATCGCGAGGCGCGGCGGCAGCAGCAGCGCCGCCGCGCCTGCCCGCGAATCGTGCTCCAGGGCGGCCGCGGCTGCGACCTCCGCGCGGCCGAACCAGCGCACGTCCTCGACGTCAGCCTCGAGCGCGCGCGGTTCCCCGGCCACCCAGGGCACCTCGAAGCCGAGCATCAGCGAGGCCGGGAACGGCCACGGCTGCGACGCGACATAACGTGGGGCACCGACCTCCACGCCGCTCTCCTCCGCGACCTCGCGCGCGACCGCCTCCTCCAGGCTCTCGCCCGGCTCGACGAACCCGGCGAGCGCGGAGTAGCGCCGCGGCGGCCAGCTCGGCGCGCGGCCCAGCAGCACGCGATCGCCGTCGACGACGAGCATGATCACCACGGGATCGGTGCGTGGATGGTGATCCGTTCCGCAGCGCGGGCAGGCGCGCACGAGCCCGCCCTCGCGCGGTTCAGAGCGCGTGCCGCAGCTGGCGCAGAAGCGATGCCGGCGATGCCAGTTGCAGAGCGCCGCGACGTATGCGACGAGCCCGCCCTCCTCCTGGGACAGCAGGCTCACGGCCTCGCGCAGCGCCACTGGCCGGCGGCGGCCGGGCGCCGGCGGCGGCGCTCCACCGCCGCGCAGCGTGCCTGCGGCGATCAGCGGCGGCGTACGCTCCGGGGTGCCGCCGCGCGCGTCGAGGTCGAGCGGGAACAGCGGGCCGCCGGGGTCGATCCCCAGCAGCAGCGGCTCGGCGCCGGCCGGTTCCTGCGCTTGCGCGAGCGCCTCACCGAGCGGCACGAGCAC
>DASQMT010000118.1:0-4411 GCA_035645355.1 Solirubrobacteraceae bacterium
CGACAATCCCGGAATTATGAGCAGGGTGATCGTCGACGTGATGGAGCCGCCGTTCCCGGCGGTCGCGGCCGCCGACACGGTGCGCGACGCCGTCGAGCTGCTCTCGGGCGACCGCCAGGCGCTGCTGGTGACCGAGCGCGGGCGGCCCACCGGCATCGTCACGCGCGCCGACCTGCTCGAGGCGCTCGTCTCGTGACGGAGTTCGCGACGCGCGCCGTCCATGCCGGGTTGGAGCCCGATCCCAGCTACGGCTCGGTCATCCCCGCGATCCACCAGAGCTCGACGTACGTGCAGCCGGCGCCCGGCCGCTTCGTCGAGGACTACGACTACTCGCGCGCGGCCAACCCGACTCGGCGGGCGCTCGAGAACGCGCTCGGTGAGCTGGAGGGCGGCCATGCGTCGGCCTTCGCGTCCGGCATGGCGGCGACGCATGCGCTGCTGACGGCGGTCTGCAGCGCCGGCGACCACGTGATCATGCCGGACGACCTGTACGGCGGCACCTACCGGCTCGTCGACAAGATCCTCGCGCGCTTCGGCGTCGCCTACGACATGGTGGACCAGGCGGACCTCGGTGCCGTGCGCTCGGCGCTGCGCCCGCAGACGAAGCTGATCTGGGTCGAGACGCCCACCAACCCGACGCTGAAGGTGATCGACCTGCCGGGCGTGATCGAGGCCGCCGGCCCGGGAGTGCTGGTCGCGGTCGACAACACCTTCGCGACGCCCGTCAACCAGCGCCCGCTCGAAACCGGCGCGGGAGCGGTCGTGCACTCGACGACGAAGTACCTCGGCGGTCACTCCGACACGATCGGTGGCGCCGTGATCGTCGCTGACCCGGGGTTGCACGAGCAGATCCGCTTCACGCAGCTCTCGATCGGCGCCGTGCCCGGCCCGCTCGACTGCTTTCTCGTGCACCGCGGCCTGCGCACGCTGCATCTGCGCATGGCCGCGCACGCGGAGAACGGGGCGGCAGTGAGCGAGTTCCTCCGCGACCAACCGGGGGTCAGCGACGTGCGCTGGCCGGGATATGCCGGGATGGTCTGCTTCCGGCACCCCGAGGCGCTGCGGATCGTGGCGGCGACGAAGCTGTTCGCGCTGGCCGAGTCGCTCGGCGGCGTCGAGTCGCTGATCGAGGTGCCCCAGGCGATGACGCACCAGTCCGTCGAGGGCTCCGCAGCGGCGGTGGCGCCCGACCTCGTGCGCCTGAGCTGCGGCATCGAGGCCGCGGCCGACCTCGTCGCGGACCTGCGCCAGGCGATCGCGGCAGCGACCCCGGCCGGCGTCAAGGGCTGACGCTCAAGGGATCTGGCGCGATGCCGATCCGTTCGGAGGTGCGCCGCTCCATCCTGCTCCTGATCGTGATCTGCGCCGTCGGCGGAGGCGGCGCGTTGGCGCTGGCCGCGGACGGCGACGAGCAGCAGCCGGCGCTACCGGAGCGCACGGCCGCGTATGCGGAGCGCCCCCGGACGGTGCTGCCGCCACTGCCGAGCGAGCACGAGGCCAAGCTCGTGGAACCGGTCGCGGGCGCATCCGGCAGCACGGCCGAGGCGGCATCCGCGCCGGCGCAGGCGCCACCGACCGGCGCGCCCGAGCCGAGCCGTGACGCCTCGGCATCGGGCGACCGCGAGCTGGCACGGCCCTCGACGGCCGGCGACGGGATCCGCGAGGCCACGGCGCTGCCGAACGGCATCGCGCTGCCCCCCTTAGAGGCGCCGCAGCCGGTGCGCGAGATGATCGAGGCCGGCAACGTGATCGCGCGCTCGCCCTACCTCTGGGGCGGCGGACACGGCAAGTGGGTCGACCGCGGCTACGACTGTTCCGGATCGGTCTCGTTCGTGCTCGCCTCGGCGGGCTACCTCGAGGCGCCGCTGGCATCGGGCCCGCTGATGTCCTGGGGTGAGCCGGGGCCGGGCCGGTGGGTGACGATCTACTCCCATCAGGGCCACGTGTTCATGGAGGTCGCCGGGATCCGCTTCGACACGTCGGGCACGCGCGTCAACGGCTCGCGCTGGCAGAACGAGCTGCGCTCCACGGCGGGCTTCGTCGCACGCCACCCGCCAGGGCTCTAGAGCGAGTGGGGTTTGTACCCCATGCGGAGATGCGTCGCGCCTCCCGATGAAAAGGGTGCAGCAAGCTTCGCCCTCCTGAAAGGAACCCCCCGATGCTCCGCTTCCACCCGACGAACTTCGACCTGCCGGCCGGCCCGCCGCCTGAGGTGCTGCAGCAGATCGATGTCGCGTGGGAGCGGGCTCGGGAGCTCCTGAGCTCTGACCTGGAGATCCACTTCGGGGTCGATGATGAGCTCGGCGATATCTGCGCCGACGTCCTCTGCGCGGACGGTTCGGTGCTGGAGCGGCTCTCGGGCTCCGAGGTCCTGGAGCTCGCCTGTGGGCACGACGCGCCCGAGTTCCCGGCCGCTGCCTGAGCCCGACGACGACTGCGTCAGCGGCCGTGCGCGGAGTGCGCGCGAGGCGGAGGAGCGGCGTGCTCAGCGTCGCGCGCGAACTCGGCTGCCAGAGCACGGACGAGCTGCCCCAGCCCCGGCCCGACCGGATCGCCCTGCGGCACGCCCGCGAGTAGCCGCTGGCGCTGGTGGCCCGGCTCCGCCGCGAGTGCCGCGACGCCCGCCAGCTCCGCCGTGCAGTCGAGCGCGACGGCGTGTGGGCCGCAGACGGCCAGCAGCTCGTCGAGGATCTCGCGCGCGGGCCGGCGCGTGTCGTGCTGGGGGTCGATGAAAAGCGCCCGCATGCCGTCGCGCGTCGCGATGAAGCGGTTCTCCTCGAGCACCTCGGGCCGCGCGGCGATCGCCTCGTCGGCGTAACCCTCGGTGGCCTCCAGCCGGACCACGCACTGGACGAGCGCGGCCAGCGCCGCGTTGTCGCCGACGCGCGTCTGGGCGTCCATGATCCGCACCTCGATCGTCCCGAAGCGCGGCTGCAGGCGCACGTCCCACCAGAGGAACGTCGGCTCGGGAAACGCATCGCAGCGCAGCAGCACGTCGACCGCCTCGACGTACTCGGCGTAGTCGGAAAACCTGCGCGGGATCCCGACGCGCGGGAAGGTGCCGAAGACCGGCACCCGAGCCGCCGCCAGGCCGGTGTCGCGGCCCTGCCAGAACGGCGAGTTGGCAGCGAGCGCCAGCAGCAGCGGGATGTGGACGCGCAGCCCGCGCAACGCGCGCACGGCCGACTCGGGGTCCGGGACCGCGACGTGGACATGCAGCGCAAAGGTCGGCTCGCGCCGGGCCAGCTCGCGCATGGAGTCGTAGATCGAGCGGTAGCGCTCGCCATGCGAGACCTCTATCTCCTTCCATTGCGCGAACGGATGCGTGCCGGACACCGCGGCGCGCAGCTCGAGCGGCGCCAGAGCGACGGCCAGCCCGGCGCGCAGCGACGCCAGCTCGTCGATCGCCGCGCCGACGGTCAGGTGCGGCCGGCTCGCCAGCTCGAGCGCCGAGCCGTGTGTCTCGGCCGCGGCCCGCTCGGCGACCTCCGCGGGCAGCGCGGGCAGCACGTCGTCGATACGCGAGGCGAGCGACCAGTCGCGGGGGTCGAGCAGCATGACCTCCTCTTCGACGCCCACCGTCCACGGCAACGCCGCGGACTCGGGGTTCCATCGCGCCCAGTGCGGCAGCGCTGTCACGGCCGTGCCCGGCGGGCGTCGCGATCGGTCGGCGCGGCTCGCATCGCTAGAGCATGACGACCTGGCGTCAGCGGGCATGTCCTCCCGGAGGGCGACGGGCTAAAGCACCCAGGTGTCCTTCGCGCCGCCGTTCTGCGAGGTGTTGACGACGAGCGCGCCCTCGTCGAGCGCCACCCGGGTCACGCCGCCCGGCAGCACCTCGACCTCGTCGAGCGCCGGCACCAGGACGAACGGCCGCAGGTCAACGTGACGCGGGCGCAGCTCCCCGTCGATCACGGTCGGATGCGTCGACAGCTCGACCAGGCGCTGCGCGACGTAGGCGGCCGGGTCCGCACGCACCTGCTCGCGCAGCGCCTCGACGTCGGCGCGCTCGGCGTGCGGGCAGATCACGACGCCCAGCCCGCCGTAGGAGCCGCGGTCCTTGATCACCAGCTCGTCGAAGACGTCCAGGGCACGCTCGAGCGTGCGCGGCTCCCCGAGATCGAACGTCTCGACCTGCGGCAGCAGCGGCTCCTCGCCGACGTAGAAGCGGATCATGTCGGGCACGTACGCGTGCGCGAGCTTGTCGTCGGCGATGCCGTTGCCGAAGCCATTGACCAGCTTGACGTTGCCGGCGCGCACCGCGGGCGCCAGCAGCGCGCCGATCTCGGAGTCGATCTCGTCGGCGTTGGTGCGGCGGTACACGCCGTCGATCCGCTCTCCGTCGTGCAGCAGCAGCTCGTCGCGCAGCTCGAGGTCGTCCGGGACGACCAGCGGGATCCCGAGTTGACGC
>DASQMT010000119.1:0-4763 GCA_035645355.1 Solirubrobacteraceae bacterium
GTGAAGAAGCCGATGTCATCGATCTCGGCCTGCGTCCCCGCGACCATCGCGCGGATCGCCCCGCCCTTGCGGAAGGTGCCGTCGACGACGCGGATGTACGCGATCACGCCCCGGTACTGGTCGAACTCGGAGTCGAAGATCAGCGCGCGTGGCGGCGCTTCGGGGTCGCCGGCCGGCGGCGGCACGCGCGCGACGAGCTCCTCGAGCACGTCGGTCACGCCCTCCCCCGTCTTGGCCGAGATGCGCCGGATGCTCTCCGCCGGCTCGCCCATCAGCTCCGCGATCTCCTCGGCCACGCGCTCGGGCTCGGCGCCGGGCAGGTCGAGCTTGTTCATGCACGGGATCAGCTCGAGCCCGCTGTCGATCGCCAGGTACGTGTTGGCGACGGTCTGCGCCTCGACGCCCTGGGAGGCGTCGACGACCAGCAGCGCGCCCTCGCAGGCGGCCAGCGAGCGGCTGACCTCGTAGGTGAAGTCGACGTGCCCGGGCGTGTCGATCAGGTGCAGCTGGTAGGTCTCGCCGTCGCGAGCGGTGTAGAGCACGCGCACGGCCTGCGCCTTGATCGTGATCCCGCGCTCGCGCTCGAGGTCCATCGAGTCGAGCAGCTGGGCCCGCATGTCGCGCGTGTGGACCGTCTGCGTCATCTCGAGGATGCGGTCGGCGAGCGTCGACTTGCCGTGGTCGATGTGGGCGATGATCGAGAAGTTGCGGATGCGTGACTGGTCGGTCATCGGCGGGACACCAGATGCTACGAGGGGTCGCGCGAGAGCCTGCGCGCGAACAGCTCGCGGATCTGGCGCGCCTCGGGCAGTCCGCTGCGCAGCACGACAGCCGCGTACGCCAGCCCGCCGAGGGCGAGCGCCCCGCCGACCGAGATCAGCTGCGCCGGCAAGGAGCGCCCGACCAGTTCGTCGAGGCCGTACCAGGCGCCATAGGTGACCGCGGCGAGCAGCCCGGCGGCAGCGAGCATGAGCAACGCGGCCCTCAGCGTCCGGGCCACCTCCAGCCCGCCCAGCTCCTGGCGCAGGCGGCGCGCCTCGAGCAGCGCAAGCACGATGTTCGAGACGGTCGTGCCGATCACGATGCCGCCGATCCCGAGCGGCTCGTAGAGCGCCAGTGACACGACGGCGTTGACCACAAGCGACCAGACCGCGAGCTGCGTCGGCAGCCACGGCCGCTGGAGCGAGAAGAAGCTCCGCGTCAGCAGCAGCGTGATGCCAGACAGCGGCAGCGAGAACGAGAACCAGAACAGCGCCTCGCTGACCTGGCGCGTCGACTCGGCGTCGAACTCCCCGCGCTCGTAGACGAGCCGCACGATCGGCGTCGAGAGCGCCGCGAACGCCGCGGCGCTGGGGATCAGCAGTAGGGCGATCTGGCGCATGCCGGTCCCGATCAGAGCCTGCAGGCCGGCGAGGTCGCGGCGCGTCGCCAGCCGGCTGAGCGCGGGGAAGAGCACGGTCGCGACCGCCACCGAGAACATGCCCTGAGGCAGCATGTAGAGGCGGAACGCGGCGTCGATCGCGGTCGGCGCCTCCTCAGAGACCAGGAAGCCGATCGTCGAGTTGATCAGCAGGCTGACGTTGATCAGTCCGAGGCCGAGGCTCACCGGCAGCATCAGCGCCAGCACCTGGCGCACGCGCGGGTCACGGCGGAACGCGAACGAGACGCGCAGCGGATAGCCGATCCGGCGCAGCTGCGGCAGGCACATGACGAGCTGCACGACGGTGCCGGCGAGCACCCCGATCGCGTACGCGTAGAGCTGCTCGTCGCCCCCGAACAGCGGGGTCAGGCCGACGAGCCCCGCGATGATGACGACGTTCCAGACGAGCGGCGCCAGTGCCGGGATCGTGAAGTGCTCGTGCGCGTTGAGGATCCCGACGACGAGGCCGTTGAGCCCGAGCAGCACGACGATCGGGAACAGCACCTGGCTGAGCCCAACGGTCAGATCATCGAGCAGCGGCGTCGACTCGTCGCCGGTCAGGAGCGGCATCGCGACGGGCGCGAGCGCGATGAACGCGAGCGTCAGGGCGCCCAGCACGACGAGCAGCCCGCCCGCGAGCGCCGTCGCGAGCTGCAGCGCCTCGCGCCGGCGCTTGTTCTCCAGCAGCTCGGAGAAGACGGGCACGAACGCGGACGAGAGCGCGGCGTCCGCGACCAGCGCGCGGATCAGGTTGGGCACCTGGAACGCGAGCGTGAAAGCCGACATCGCGCCCGAGGTGCCGAACATGCTGCGCGCGACGATCTCGCGCGCGAGCCCCGCGACGCGCGAGAAGCCCGTCAGCACGGAGAAGATGACGGTGTTGCGGGCCCGGCCTGAGCGCTCGATGGCCGGTTCTGCGGAGAGGCTGGTTGAACGCTGCGCGCGCCGGGCCGCGCGCTCGGCGCGAGCGGCGTCGCGCTCTTCGTCCGTCCGCATCCGGCGCGGTATAGTACGCGCCCGCCGCGGCCCAGTGCGGCGCCTTCCGTATGGCCAACATCCACTCACAGGAAAAGCGCATCCTGCGCACCGAGCGCGAGCGCAACGAGAACCGTCGCTACACGTCGGCGATCAAGACCTACTTCCGTCGCCTCGAAGTGGCCGTCTCCGCCGGCGAGGCCGAGCAGGTCGAAGCCGAGCACCGCCGCGTGGTGCAGCTCATCGACAAGGCCGTCAAGCGCGGCGCGCTGCATCGGAACACCGGCGCGCGCAAGAAATCCCGTGCTGCGCGTCTGCGTCGCGGCACCGCGGCCTGACGCGCGCATCCCGGCGGGCTGAGGCGCCCGCTCCGGCAGGCTGAAGCGCCCGCGCCGGCTAGCCCGTGGCGCCGATCACCGCTCGCACGGCAGCGGTGTCCTCGCTCAGTACTCCGCCGCCGCCACCACGGCTCTCGAGCTCGAGGTCGGCCATCAACTCGAGCGCGCACCGGAACGACTGGACGTCGCGCTCGGCCACATCGGCGATCAGGCGGTCGGCGGCGAACGACGGCATCCGCAGGCCCTTCTTGACCTGCGACGCAGGCTGGCCGGCCGCCAGCGCCTCGGCGATCGCGAGCGCATCGCGCAGGCGACGCACCATTCCGTAGAGCAGTCCTGGCACGCGCTCGCCCTGCTGCCGCAGCTCGAGCAGCGCGCGCGTCGCAGTCTGCGCGTCGCCGGCGACAAGCGCGTCGGCCAAGGTCCAGATCTTGCGCTCGGCCGAGCTGGCGCAGGAGCCGTCGACCTCCTCGACCCCCAGCCGCGCACCGTGGCCGTGCTCGAGCGCCAGCTTCTCCAGCTCGCGCAGAAGCCGTTGCTGCCGGTCTCCGACGTGCGCGATCAGCGCTCGGGCGCCCTGCTGGTCGAGCTCGACGCCGAGCTCCGTGCCACGAGCGATCAGCCAGCGGGGCAGCTCGCGCGGCTTGACGTTGCCCTCCTCCGCGACGACACCGTCAACCGCCTCGACCGTCTTCACCAGGGCTGCCGGGATCTTGTGGCGCCCCTCCTCGCGCCCGAAGAACGCGACCGTCAGCGTCTCCGCGTCGATGCTCTGCATCGCCTCGGCAACCACCGCTACATCCGCTTCCTTCCAGCGCTCGACGCCGTCGGCGATCACGAAGCGCCGGCCCAGGGCGAAAGTCATGGCATTGAGCGCCGCCGCCACGGCGTCGGGCGTGCAAGCGTCGCCCTCGATCAGCTCGACGCCCCCAGCGCCGGCTTCCCGCTCGGCCATCGCGCGCAGCCGCGAGCGGCGCTCGCCGATCCGCCCGTGATCGTCCCCGTGGATCAGGTAGGCGGAGCGGAAGGACGGCACGGCGGCCGAGTCTAGTGGCCGCTGTGGTCGTGCCCGGCCGGCCGGCGTCATGTCCCGCGCTCCAGCCGCATCCGTCCCGCGGCGACATGCAGGCGGACGGTTCCGTCGCGGTCGGTGCGGACAACCTGCGGCACGGTGCGCAGCGCGTCGAGCGTCGAGGGGGCGGGATGGCCGTACGTGTTGTCCTCGCCCACCTCGATCGCGGCGACGAGCGGCGAAGTGCGCTCGAGCAACGCGGGCAGCCCCTCGTCGGCGCTGCCGTGATGGGCAACCTTGAGCGCCTCGACGCGCGGCAGATCGAGTCCCGCGGTGACGTTGGTCTCCGCGTCGGCCGGCAGCAGCAGGTCGAACGGGCCGTCCCGGACGACGGCGACGAGCGCATGGTCGTTCGGGTTGCCGTCGGGACGCCAGCTCACTGCGCGCGACGGCGGCCAGAGCACCTCCATGCGCAGCTCGCCGACGCGCAGCGTCTGCCCGGCGCGCGCGGCGACCGAGCGGCCGCCGACGCGCTCGAGCGCTGCCGGAAGACCGCGCTGGACCGCCGACGGCCAGCCAGCGCCGCCGTCGAGCACCAGCCGCGGTCGGTGCGCGGCGATCACAGGTAAGGCCATGCCCTCGTGATCGCTCTCCGCATGTGTCAGCACGAGCAGGTCGAGCTGGTTGACACCCGCGTCCTCGAGCCGGCGAAGGATCGGCCCGCCCGGCGGCCCGGTGTCAACAAGCACGGACGCCGGGCCACGTTGCAGCAGCGTGGCGTCCCCCTGGCCGACGTCCAGGAACGAGACGACGAGCTCGCCCGGCGCTGGCGGCGAGCCCTCGCCACCGCGTCCGGTGACCCCGGCGAGGACCCCGGCGACGAGGATGACGGCCACGGCGCCTGTGGCAAGCGCGAACCGCCCTCGGCGATGGCTCCCAGCGCATAGCCGTGCCGGCCGCGCGAGCCGGCGCCGCAGCGTGATGGCGGCGACCACGGTCACGGCGAGCGCGGCGTAGG
>DASQMT010000120.1:0-2270 GCA_035645355.1 Solirubrobacteraceae bacterium
GCCTGCGAGACAGGTCAACGCCGCTCGGTGATCGGGCGGGCGGCATAGTTCCGGCCGATGACGACCGCAGCCGCCGTTCCCGTCACGCGCGAGGAGGAGCTCGAGGGCGACGACGCGTTGGCGACGCTGCGCCGCGCAGGCCGACGTCGCCTCGTCCTCGATGCGGTCGAGCGCTTCCGGGCGGCTGACGGCTTCAGCCACTCGCGCGCGCTCGCGTTCCAGGTGACGCTCACGCTGCTGCCCGCGATCATCGCCATCGTCGGGCTTGCTGCGGCGCTCGAGGTCGAGTCGTTCACGCGCGTGGTGCGCGAGACGATCGCGCAGCTCGCTCCCGGCGCCGTCGGCGGCATCTTCACCGACGCGCTGCAGCAGGGCACGAGCGCCGCGCGTCAAGAGTCCGGCGAGACGGCACTCGCCGGCGGCGCAATCGCCGCGGCGATCGCGGGTACGACGGCGATGGCGCAGGTCGAGCGAGGCGCGAACCGAATCTACGGCACCGAGAAAGACCGCCCGTTCTTCCGCAAGTACCTCGTCGCGGCGCTGCTGGCAGCCACCGCGGGCTCGCTCGCCCTCCTCTCGGTTGCGATCCTGGTCGGCGGTTCGGCGATCCGCGACAGCGTCGCCTGGGGGGAAACGGTCGACGACGTCTGGGCCGCTGCGCGTTGGCCGGCGGGCGCCGTGCTGGCCATCACGTCGATCGCACTGTTGTTCGAGCACGCGCCTCGCCGTCGCCAGCCCGAGGCCTCATGGCTTGCGTTCGGCGCGGGCACGTCGGCGCTCCTGTGGCTGTGCTTCATGGCAGTGCTAGTCGTCTACGTCGAGGCGACGGGCAACTTCGGCGCCACCTACGGCCCGATCGCCGGAACCATCGGCGTCCTGCTCTGGACGTTTCTCAGTGCCGTCGCCCTGTTCCTCGGCCTGGCCTTCGCCGCCCAGCTCGAGGCCGTCCGTGCGGGAGTGCCGCGACCTCGCGTCGCGCGCGATGAGAATCTCTGACGCGCCGGCTCGCGACCATCCAGACCAGATCGATCAATCACCCACAGCCGGTGTTGCTGCCGCAGCTCGAGCACGTGTAGCACGACCCGGTGCGCTGCATCATGCCGCCGCACTGGGTGCAGGCAGGGCCTAGGTCAAGGCCGACCATGCGCGCCGGGTGCACCGGCGGGGTGTCGGTCAGCGCCGCGGTCGGCGGTTGCACGTCACCCGGGGCGAGCGGCGGCGCCGGCGGCGCTCCCTGGGCTCCGGCAGTCGGCTGGTCGGCCTGCGCGGGAGGCGCCGCCGTGCCGCCGTTGGTCGCGCCGTTGGTGCCGCCCGGACCGGCGCTCGCCGTATCCGCGCCGGTCTTGCGCGCCCGGACCTCCGGCGTGAGGATGCCGAGGTCCTCGTGCACGTCCGCGTCGAGGAAGCGCGACGCCAGCCAGCGCATGATGTAGTCGGGCATCGACTTCGCGAACGGGATCTCCGGGTTGGTGGTGATCCCTTCCGGCTCGAAGCGCATGTAGGCGAACTTGCGCACCAGCGTCTCGAGCGGCACGCCGTACTGCAGCGAGATCGAGATCGCCGTCGCGAACGAGTTCATCATGCCGCGGAGGGTCGAGCCCTCCTTGCCGATGTCGGTCAGGAAGATCTCCCCGACCGTCCCGTCGTCGTACATGCCGGCCGTGATGTAGCCCTCGTGCCCGCCGAGCGAGAACTTGTGCGTGATCGACTGGCGCTCGCGCGGCATCCGCTTGCGCGCCGGCCCGACGTCGGCGCGCGCCGTCGCGACCGCCGCGTTGACGGCCTCCTCGACGCGCGCGGCGACCAGCGCCTTCACCTCCGCCTCGGAGAAGCCCTGGACCACGACCTGCTTCTCCTCCTGGGCGTCGGTGCGCAGCGCCTGCGCGGTCTTGGAACCGTCGCGGTAGATCGCCAGCGCCTTGACGCCGAGCCGCCAGGCCTGCAGGTACGCGTCGGCGATGTCCTCGACCGAGGCCGTCTGCGGCAGGTTGACGGTCTTCAAGATGACCCCCGAGAGGAACGGCTGGACCGCGCCCATCATCTTGATGTGGCCCATGTGCGAGATCGCGCGCGCGCCGACCGCGACGTCGAACACCGGCAGGTGCTCGTCGGCCAGGCCGGGTGCGCCCACGATCGTTCCCTGCTCGTCGATGTGCGCCACGATCTGCTCGACCTGCGCGTCGGAGTAGCCGAGCGTGCGCAGCGCCATCGGCACGGTGCGGTTGACGATCGTCATCGTCCCGCCGCCGACGAGCTCCTTGTACTTGACG
>DASQMT010000121.1:0-8596 GCA_035645355.1 Solirubrobacteraceae bacterium
CATGCGGTCGCCCCCGCGAGCCGCGCAGCGCCGCGGCGGCCCGGCAGCGCCAGGCTGAGCAGGCCGGCCAGCACCAGCCCGGCGCCGACCGCCGCGATCGCGCCGGGCCGCTCGCCGAGCGCGATCACGCCCAGGCCGGTCGCGGTGAGCGGCTCGGCCAGGGTCGGCGTCGCCGTCTCGCCCGGCGTCAGGTGGCGCAGGCCGCGGGCGAACAGCACGTAGGCGAGTGCGGTCGGGACGGCGCCGAGGAACAGCGCCATCGCGACACCTTCGCCGGTTGTCAGCCAGGTGAGGTCGCCGGCGATCAGCACCGGGGCCAGCAGTAGCGCGCCGAGCGAGAACGAGGCCGCCATCACGCGCTCCGGCGCGTGCCCCGCGCGCAGCAGCCGCTTCGCCAGCACCGCGTATGTCGCATAGCCCGCTCCGGCAGTGACGGCGAGCACGACCCCGAGCGGATCGACCGACGCTCCTCCCCCACCGAGCACGAGCAGCCCCACGCCGGCGCCCGCGAGCGCGGTCGCCTCGACCCAGCGGCGGGTCAGCGGCTCGGCGTCGAGGAGCAGCCCGGCAACGCCCGCCAGCGCTGGCGCCGACCCGAGCGCGACGACGGTGCCGACGGCCACGCCGGTACGGTCGACGGCCGCGAAGAAGGCGAGCTGGTAGATCGCCACCGCAGCGGCGATCACAATGAGCTCGCGCCGCGGCCACGGCGCAGGCGCCTTCGGGATCGCCTGGGCCACGAGCAGCAGCAGGACGCCGCCGACGGCGATCCGGGTCGCGCCGACGGTGAGCGGCGCCGCCTCGGGTCCGAGCGCCTGGGCGGTTCCGGTGGTGCCGAAGCAGACGGCCGCTAGGAGGACGAGCACGCGTGGCATCACGGTGTTGGATTGTGGAACAATCCGTGGGCGGGTGTCAAGTGGCGGCGATCGTCAACGGCGGCATTGAGAGGCGGCGGGTTCGAAGAGCCGCGGCGAGCCTCGACCCGAAACCGCGGGCGCGGGGCGCCTTGACTCCCATATCCGACCGTCAAGGCGCCCCAGAGCACGCCCGCCGTGCCGCCATGGCGTTTCGCCCCCGCTCTTCCCTGCTGCCGTGCGCCAGACCTGCCGACGCGCGAGGTCGCTAGGACGCTGCGGCCGGCTCGGCCTCGGCCCGGATGAGCCGCGGCTCGCCCCGCTCGGGGAACGGGACGTCGATGGCGTCGAAGTCACGCGGCACCACCGTGGGCGGGAAGATCGCGCGCGCCTCGTCGCGCACGTTGCGCGCGAAGTAGCGCGTCGAGAGGTGCGTCAGGGCGAGCAGCCGCACGCCGGCCTGCTTGGCGATCTCGGCCGCCTGGGCAGCCGTCGAGTGCGCGGTCTCGCGGGCCCGTAGGCGCTCGTCGTCGAGGAACGTCGCCTCGTGCACGAGCAGATCGGCCCCGTGCGCGTAGACCTCGGTCGTCTGACACGGGCGGGTGTCCCCCGAGATCACGATCCGCCGTCCCGGCCGGACCGGCCCGACGACCTGCTCGGGGAGCACGTCGCCGACCTGCTCGCCACGCTGCAGGCGCCCGAAGTCCGGCCCCTCGGTAACACCCAGAGCGCGCGCCTCAGCCGCATCGAAGCGGCCGGGCCGGTCGTCTTCGGCGAACGCGTAGCCGTAGGCCCGCGCGCGGTGGTCGACGGGGAAGGCGGCGACGACGTAGCCGTCGCAGCGCACCTCCGCGTGCGGCTCGAGCTCGATGAGCGCGAGCGGATAACCCGTGCGCCCGATCACCGGCCGCATCGACTCGACCAGCGCGCGCAGCCCGGGCGGGCCATAGAGCGTCAGCGGCCGCTCGCGCGCGCGCAGGTCGAACGTCTTGACCATGCCCAGCAGCCCGAGCCAGTGATCGAGGTGGAAGTGCGTCAGGTAGACCGCGTCGATCTCGGGCAGCCCGATCGAGCGCAGCAGCTGCTGCTGGGTTCCCTCGCCACAGTCGAACAGCAGCCGGTCGCCGCCAGCTCGCAGCAGCAGCGCAGGGAGCCCCCTCCGCGCCGAGGGCACCGAGCCGGCGGTGCCGGCAAAGAAGAGCGAGAGATCCATCCCGGAGGTGCACCTTAGGGCAGGTACGGGAGCCCGCACCGGCGGGCGGCGGCTTCACCCCGCGCGAGACACCGGCCAGCCGTGTGGGCCGCGGCTGCCTCGTGAGCGACAGTTGATCCATCGCCGCCACCCCTTGAAAGGCCAGCATGTTCTCCTCACTCCACACCCACCTCGTGCACGCGACCCACAGCGAGCGGATCCGTCGCACCGGTCGCGGCTCCCGCTGAGCGGCGATCCCCTGCTCCCCCCTCCCCGAGGGCGTCGGCCGACCCAGCCGACGCCCTTGCTCGTTAACGCGTGTCGAGCTCCAGCAGCTCGAACGTGAGCCGCCCGTCGCGCGCCGTCGCCATGCCCATCGTGTGCGACGGAGCACGCCTGCGCTCAGTCGGCGAGCCCGGGTTGAAGATCTGGAAGCCGTCGACGCTCTCGTGCAGCGGCATGTGCGAGTGACCGAAGACGACGGCGTCCGCGCCCGGGAAGCGCCGTCGCAGCCGGGCGAGCCGGCCGGCGGCCGATCCGCTGTCGTGCGTCAGCACGATCCGTGCTCCCTCGATCTGCACGAGCCGGACCGCCGGCAGCCGCAGCTGCACCGCGGGCTCGTCGACGTTGCCGTGCACCGCGTGCAGCGGCGGGCCGAGCGACTCGAGCAGCTCGAGCACGTCGAGCGCGACGAAATCGCCGGCGTGCAGGATCGCATCGGCGGCGCGAAGCCGCTCCAGGCACGCATCCGGGAGCGCGCGCGGGCCCTTGGGCATGTGCGTGTCGCTGATGATCGCGAGCTGCAGGCGCGCCAGGAGGGATTCGAACCCCCGACTTCTGCCTCCGGAGGGCAGCGCTCTATCCACTGAGCTACTGGCGCGAGCGCGGCCCATCGTATCGCGGGGTCGGCGCCGCGACCGGAGCGCCGTCAGCTCCGCATCCCGCCTCAGCCGGTTCCGTCCGAGGCCCGGCCTATGGTCGCTGTCCGTGACCACGATGAGCCTGTGCCCCGGTTGCGGGTCGGCGCTGCTGCAACCTCTGCGCTCGCGTCCCGGCACGGACGGCGAGATGATGGTCGACCTGCGTTGCCCGGAGTGCTTCATGTGGATGCAGGAGTGCTGCACCCCCGGTGAGCTGGCCGCGCTCGACAAGCGCCAGGCGGCGTGGCGCGAGCTGCTGGTCGAAGCCTACGAGCGGTCGGTGACCGAGTCGATGGAGGCGCTGATCGTGTGCCTGGGCGTCGCGCTGGAGCTCGATCTGGTCGGCGCTGACGACTTCGCGCCACGCCGCGCGGCCTGATCCGGCTCAGCGGCGGCGATCGGCGTTGGCGCGCAGAGCGCCGGTGGCCAGCAGCGGCAGCCGTACGAGTCCGACGGCCCTGAGACGCGGCAGGGGGTGGCGCTCGGGATAGCGCCGGAAGAGCCACAGCCGCCCCGAGCCCTCGCGGTAGAGCGCGGCCGGTGTCGCGCGCCGCGAACGCGCCAGCGGCGGCCGGCGCTCGACCGCGTGTCCAGCCCCCTCGATGCGGGCGAGCAGGTCCGCGAGCGCGCCGGCGCGCACCGGTTCGGGCCCGCCGACCTGCGCCAGCACGTCCTCGCGCACCGCGAGCGCCGGGGGATCCGCGAACGCGTCGCGCGACGGGATCACGACCGCCGCGACGGAGCCATCCGCCGGCGGGTCGAGCGGCGCGCTGCCAAAGTGCCCGTAGCGGGCGCCCCCCATTAGCCGCCCGCGACCGCCGGCAGGATCGTGAGCTCGTCGCCGTCGGCGACCGGGGTGGCGAGGCCGTCCAGGAAGCGGATGTCCTCGCCGCCGACGTAGACGTTCACGAAGCGGCGCGGCTCGCCGTCGTCGCCGGCGATGCGGTCGCGCAACTCGCCGTGCTGCGCGTAGAGCGCCTCGAGCACCTCGCCGACGGTGCCACCCTCGGCCTGCGTTTCGGCGACCCCGCCGGCCGATGTGCGCAGCTGCGTCGGCAGCTTGATCGTGACGGCCATCAGACTTGCGCCCCGAGCGCCTGCTCGAACGCCTCGAAGCGCGGCTCGATCTCCGCCACCTCGAACGTCCCGCGCACCGCATCGAGCGTCTTGAGCCCATCGCCGGTGATGTAGGCGACGACGCGCTCGCCGGGGTCGATCGCGCCGCGCTCCGCGAGCTTTGCCAACACGGCCGTCGTGACGCCACCCGCGGTCTCGGTGAAGATCCCGGTCGTCTCGGCGAGCAGCCGGATGCCGGCACGGATCTCGTCGTCGGAGACCGCATCGACGGAGCCCTCCGAGCGGCGGGCGAGCTCCGCGGCGTAAGGACCGTCGGCCGGGTTGCCGATCGCGAGCGACTTGGCGATCGTGTCGGGCCGCACTGGCCGGCAGACGTCGGTCCCCTCCGCGAACGCCTGCGCGACCGGCGCGCAGCCCTCCGCCTGGGCGCCGTTCATCGTCGGCAGCGCGCCGCCCACGAGGCCCGCGTCGATGAACTCCTGGAAACCGCGCGCGACCTTCGTGAACAGCGAGCCCGAGGCGATCGGCGCCACGACCCGGTCGGGCAGCTCCCAGCCGAGCTGCTCCGCCGTCTCGTAGGCGAGCGTCTTGGAGCCCTCGGCGTAGTACGGGCGCAGGTTGACGTTCACGAACGCCCAGCCGTCGCGCTCGCCCGAGAGCTCCGTGCAAAGCCGGTTGACGGCGTCGTAGTTGCCGCGCACGCCGACGATCTGCGCGCCGTATGCGCCCGCGGAGAGGACCTTCTCGGGCTCGAGGTCGGCGGGGATGAACACGTAGGCGGGCAGACCGGCGTAGGCGGCGTGCGCCGCGACCGCACCGGCCAGGTTGCCGGTCGAGGCGCAGGCGACGGTGCCGAAGCCGAGCTCGACCGCGCGCGCGAGCGCGACCGACACGACGCGGTCCTTGAACGAGTGCGTCGGGTTGGCGGTCTCGTTCTTGATCCACAGCTCGCCGAGCCCGAGGCGCTCCGCCAGGCGATCGGCGCGCACCAGCGGCGTCAGACCGGTCGGCAGCGAGGCACGCGGGACGCGCTCGAGTGGCAGGAAGTCGGCGTAGCGCCAGAGCGTCGCCGGCCCCGCCTGGATCCGGCGCCGGAGCTCGTCGGCGCTCGAGCCGGGCGGCCGGTAGGCGACCTCCAGCGGCCCGAAGCAGCGCTCACAGACATAGAGCGCCTCGAGTGGATAGGTGGTGGAGCACTCCTTGCACTTCAGGGCCTCTGCCGGCATCTCTCGGGAAATCCTCTCCGCCGGGTGATGCGGCGGGAGCGAGCGCGAGGCGAAGCCCATCACCGCATCTCCCAGGCTGTCTTCTTGGAGCCTGATGGAATTGCCACCGTTCCCGGGCGCTCGCGCGACCGGATGGTTGGCGGGGTTTCACTGGGCCAATCCCTCCACCCCTCTTGATGCGTACTGCTATGTGCGCAGAACCGTAGCGGATTTCCGCGCCCGTCGTAGAATTCATGCCCTGATGCCGCTCCCGACCGACGACCCGCTCAGTCTCGGGCATGCCGAGCCTGCCCAAGAGCCCGTTCGGCCGGCGCGCGGCCCGCGCGCGCGGCGCCGCTGACTCGCGCGTACCCGAGCGCGAGGCGCCCCGCGTAGAGATCGTCGAGGCGCCCGGCCTCCGCTGGATCAACATCGAGCGCCCGCGCCAGATCGACCGCGCCTGGCTCGAGGAGCGCTTCGAGTTCCACGCGCTCGACTACGAGGACGTCTTCTCGCGCAACCAGCGCCCGAAGGTCGACGAGTACGACGACTACCTGTTCTGCGTGCTGCACTTTCCGCGCTACGACAAGGCCGTCTCGCGGCTCAACGCCGCCGAGCTCGACCTGTTCGTCGGCCCCGACTTCCTGATCACGCTGCCGAACGAGCCGCTGCAGCCGGTCGAGTACCTGTTCGAGCGCTGCCGCACGAACGAGGATCTGCGCGATTCGCTCTTCTCCAAGGGTCCGGGCTACCTGCTCTACAAGATCGTCGACGACTGCGTCGACGCCTCGTTTCCGATGCTGCGCAAGATCGGCCTCAAGCTCGAGCGGATCGAGGAGGACATCTTCGAGGGCGCCGAGGACGAGATCGTGCGCGACATCTCCAACGCGAAGCAGGAGATCATCAACTTTCGCAAGGTGATCCGTCCGCAGCGAGCGGCCTTCAGCGATCTCGAGCGCAACAAGCAGCGCTACATCGCGGACGACCTCGACATCTACTTCGACGACATCGTGGACGCGTCCGAGCGGATCTGGGACATGCTCGAGAACTTCAAGGAGGTCGTGGAGGCGCTCGAGGACACGAACGAGTCCGCGATCGCGCACCGCTCCAACGAGGTCTTCCGCGTGCTGACCGCGTTCTCGGTGATCTTCCTGCCGCTGACGCTGATCGCCTCGATCTGGGGCATGAACGTGAGGGTGCCCGGCGACGGCGACCCGACCGCCTTCTACGTCGTGCTCGGCTTCCTGGTGGTCGTGCTCGCTGCGCTGCTGGCGCTGTTCCGGCGCCGCGGGTGGCTTTGACGCGACGGTGGTATCGTCCTTGGTCTCCCCGGAGAGCCGCGCGCGTCCGCGCTGAGGCCTCCAGGCCATTCGGCGCCCCTCCGCCGTGCAGGTCGAAAACGACGGGCGCGAATCGCCCCTGAAAGGACCGCCGCATGGCACCACGAGCCGATACAACCGCGCTGAACGTTCAACCGCGTCAGCGAAGGATCGTGTATGACGGGCTCGCGGCGTCGCCCGACGGCCGCTCGGTCAAGGAGCTGATGACCGACTTCGACATCCCGGAGCAGGACCTGCGCGAGACCTTGCGCAAGCTCGACCAGGCCGGCCTGGCGCAGCGCGTCAAGGGCGTCTGGAAGGCGATCTCGATCGAGCCCGACGCCGTCGAGGACGCCGGCAACGGCTCCGCGGCCGGCTGACCCAGCCGACCTTCGCTCAGGCGCGCTCGGCGATCCGTGCGCGCACCGCGCGCGCGACGGGAGCGCCGCGCGTGCGCGCCGCTCGGACGGCGCGCCCGGCCCGCATACGCGGCGTCGGCCGGCGCGGCTTCCAGCCCGAGCCGATCAGCCGCGGCGGCGTCATCACCGCGCGCACGCTGACGCGCTCCATGCCCTCGAAGAACACCTCGCGTACGGCCTGCTCGCTGAAGCGGTAGTAGTCGAACCGGTAGTGCACGCGGTAGGTGAGAGTGGACCGGCCCTGGTCGCGCTGGGCGTCCTTGACGTAGCCGGGAACGCCGATCACGAGCAGCCCGCTGGGGCGCAGCACGCGCTTCATCTCGGCGACGGAGAGCCAGAAGCGCTTGTCGTGCTCGAGCGTCGAGCAGCACACGACGAGGTCGAAGGACTCCTTGTCGAAGGCGCGCATGTCGTTGGCGTTTCCGCGGACGGCCCGCACGTCGCCGTCGCTGGGCAGCTCCACGAGGTTGAGGCAGATGCGCTCCGCACCCGCCAGCTCGGGGAAGCGCAGCAGCGAGTCCTCCCCCATCAGGCCGCCGACCTCCAGCGCCCGCTGCGGCCGGATGCCGCTGTTGCGGATCACGCGGTGGAAGCGCTGCTTGACCTCCGGGCTCACGCGCGCAGGCTAGCGAGCGACTGCGGTGCCCAGCGCGGCGGCCGGGACCCCGGCCGGTGCACATGGCTCGCTTGCGGACGGTGGCCCGAGGGTGCTCGACACGACGTGTCCTGACTCCGATCAGCGCATGTATGTTCGCTGCGATGGTCATCCGAGACGACAGCAGGTTTTCGCTGACGCCGGAGCCCGAGCGCGTCCTGCCGGCGGCGCGCGCGGTGCCGCGCGTGGCCCCGCCGGACCTGTCCGCGCTGCTGCACCCGCGCTCCGTCGCCGTCGTCGGTGCCACGGATCGGCCGGGCTCCTACGGCGACGCGGCGTTGCGCAACCTGGCGACGCTCGGTTTCCACGGCCCGGTCTGGGGCGTGCATCCGACGCGGCGCGAGGTCCACGGGCGGCCCTGCGTGCCGGCGCTCGAGGATCTGCCCGGACCGGTCGACGCGGTCGTCGTCGCGATTCCGGCCGCCGCCGTGCCGGGCGTGATCGCCACGGCCGCCACGATCGGCTGTGGCGCCGCGGTCGTCCTCGCGGCCGGCTTCGCCGAGGTGGGCGCGACAGCGCTGCAGGCCGACCTCGCCGCCGCGGCGGGCGCGATGCCGGTGCTGGGCCCCAACTGCGACGGTCTGGTCGCGTTCCACGGCGCCGCGCTCTGGGGTGACGCGCTGGCGCCGCGGCCGGCCGGGCGCGTGGCGCTGATCTCCCAGAGCGGCAACGTGGCGGTCAACGCGCTCGCGGTCGGGCGGGGGATCCGCTTCCACACCGTCGCGTCGGTCGGCAACCAGGCGGTGCTCGACGCCGCGACGCTGCTCGCGGCGCTCGTCGAGGAGGAGCAGCTCGGCTCGGTCGCGCTGTTCCTCGAGGCCGACGGCGACGGCGCGCGGCTCTCCGCCGCGCTCGCGAGCGCGGCCGAGCGCGGCATCGGCGTCGCCGTGCTGAAGGTCGGCGCCACGGCGGCGGGCGCGACCGCGGCGGCCGCCCACACAGGCGCGCTGGCCGG
>DASQMT010000122.1:0-7399 GCA_035645355.1 Solirubrobacteraceae bacterium
CGTCGCTCCCGCGGCCGAGCCCGCGAAGACCTTCACCAGCAGCGCCTGCTGCACGCCCGCGCCGCCAGGCGTGAACGGCACGAGCGCGGCGACCGCGTTGACGCCGAGCACGAGCAGCACGTTCTCGACCGACCCGCCGACATTGAACGCCTCGAGCAGCAGCCAGAAGGCCGCGAAGCGCAGAGCCCAGCCGCCGAGCTGGACGAGCCAGACCTCGCGCAGGTAACGCCGCCGGTCCGACAGGATCGTCAGGCCCTGGCGCACGCGGCTCCAGAATTCCCGCACGCGCGCCGAGAGCAGTGCGAAGCCGACCAGCGCGAGGATCGCCAACGCGGTCAGCACGAACAGCGTGAAGCGTGGGTGCGAGGCGAAGAACGCGAGGTCGAAGGCCGGCAGCTTCGAGAAGTCGGGCGGCTTGGGGAACGCGCCCTGGGAGAAGGCGAACAGCAGGATCGGGATCGCGAGCATCAGATCGAAGAGCTGCTCGACGAAGAACGACGAGCCGACCGCCGGATAGCTCGAGCGCGGCACCGAGGTCCTGGTCAGGAACAGGCGCACGATGTCGCCGCCACGCGCCGGCACGACGGAGTTGAACCCGTATCCGGCGAGGTACGCGCCCCAGATGTGTCGGAAGAGGAAGCGCTCCTGGGGGTAGGCGGCGCGCAGGATGTGAAACGACGCGCGCGCTCGCACGCTCAGGTAGCCGACGAACAAGGCGAGCGCGCCGATCAACGCGAGCCAGTTCACCGCAGCCAGGTTCGACGCGAAGTCGCCGACCGCGTCGAAGAAGGATGAGAACGAGTCGCCGATCGACGCCACGGGCACCGCCCGCAGCCTACGCGGCCCAGTGCGCACCCAGGTCCCGCTACGTCGTGCGCGCGCGCGGGTACGCGACTGACATGGCCGACTACACGAAGCTCAACCTCAAGCGGGACGTCGAGGACATGGCGCCCAAGTTCGACCTCTCGCCGGGGCTCGAGTCGCACTTCGCCCGCGCGCCGCTCGAACTCGAGAACTCGGGCGTCAGCCTCTACAAGATCGCGCCGGACTTCCGCACGCCGTTCGGGCACCGCCACGGCGAGCAGGAGGAGGTCTACGTCGTCGTCAGCGGGAACGCGCGGCTCAAGATCGAGGACGACGTGCTCGAGCTCGAGCAGTGGGACGCGGTGCGGATCCCAGGTCCTGCGATGCGCTGCCTCGAGGGTGGCTCGCAGGGCGCCGAGGTGCTCGCGTTCGGAGCGCCCAACACGGACAACAAGGACGCCGAGATGGTGCCCGGCTGGTGGAGCGACTGACGCAGCGCGCGCTCAATTGCGCGCTGCTTGCACGCCAGGGCCTCGCCTACGTCAGACCAGTCGGACGAGCAAGATGACGGTCGCAGCGATGATCGCCCACAGGACGAAACTGGTGAGCAGCACGCCGCTCATCACGAGCTTCAGCGGGACAAGCTTCTCGGGGCCTCGGTTCATTCACCCAAAGTGTCAACGCTGGAAGAGAACTCAAGCCTGCAGGTCCTAACCACGACATCGGCAATGCCATGCGGCGCCGGCTACTTCAGCAGCCTTGACAGCCGGCGGTCCTTGAGCACGCGGCCGTCGGTCTGGTCCTGCGGGCAGTAGCTCATCACGTAGTCCTCGTAGAAGACCGCCTCGAGCAGCGTTCCGCACTGCGGGCACGGCTCGCCCTGGTGGGCATGCACTCGCGTCGGCTTCGGGAACTTCTCCGGCAACGGGATGTCGACCTGCTGCTCATAGGCGTCGATCACGCGACCCAGCTCGGAGGCCATCGCCGCGCGCAGCGCCTCCGCCTCGTCGTCGGAGAGGTCGTCGCCGCGCTTGAACGGCGACAGCTTCGCGACGTTGAGGATCTCGTCGACCCACGTGCGGCCGATGCCCGCGATCACCCCCTGGTCGCGGAGCAGCGAATGCAGCGGGCGCGGCGCGTCGAGCAGCTCGCGCAACGGCGGTGGGTCAGGCCAGGCCTCGGGACCGAGATGCGCGAGCGCGTCGTCGGCGTCGACCTCGGCGGCAGGCAGCAGCTTGACCCAGGCCGCCTGCTTCGTGCCGAACTCGCGCACCCGCAGCTCGCGATCGCCGTCCAGCCGCACGAGCAGCCGCGACGTGCGGTCGCGCAGCGTGGCTCGCTTCGGGTGCAGCTGCAAGCGTCCCGCCGACATCAGGTGTACGAGCAGCACCAGCTCGCCGAGCTCCAGCAGCAGCAGCTTCCCGCGCCGGCGCACGCCTGTGAACGCGCGGCCCTCGAGCGCGTGCAGAGGCGGGTCGAACGTCTTGAGCGCGTTGATGCCGGGAGCGAGCGCGGACTCGACCTTCTCGCCTGGCAGGACCACGTCGAGCCGGCGCGCGACGATCTCCATCTCGGGCAGCTCGGGCACTGGCGCCAACTCTAGAGTCTGCGGGCACCATGGATGCCTGGGTGCTAGGGGAGGCGGGCGAGATCGCGCGGCACGCGCCGCGCGAGCTCGAGGCGCTCGTCGCCGTCTCCTCCCCGTCGGGCGACGTGCACGGCGCCGAGGAGTGTGCGGCGGTCTGCGCCGCGCTGCTGCCGGCAGACGCGGAGGTGCAGCGCCTGCCCTGCTCGTCCCCCGGTCATGCGCGCGACCTGCTGGCGACGCTGCGTGGAACGGGCAGCAGGCGGGTCTTGTTGCTCGGCCATGTGGACACCGTCGTCGCGCATGCCCAGCACCGGCCGCTGCGGCGCGACGGCGAGCGCCTGCTGGGCTCGGGCGCGGTCGACATGAAGGGCGGCGTCGTGCTGGCCCTAGGCGCGTTGCGCGCGCTGGCCGGCCGCCGCGCTGACTTCGCCGAGGCGGCGCTGCTGCTGGTCTGCGACGAGGAGTGGCGCGCGGTGCCGTTCGTTCACACGGGGCGCTTCGCCGGCTGGGACGCGTGCCTCTGCTTCGAGGCCGGCGAGCTGACGCCAACGGGCGCGGAGGGAGTCGTCGTGCGGCGCAAGGCGGCCGGCACGATCAGAGTCCAGGCGCGCGGGCGCTCCGCGCACTCCGGCTCGGCGCCGGAGCGCGGTCGCAATGCGCTGCTGGCGCTGGCTGCCGCGGCCCAGGCGGTCGCCGCGCAGCATGCTCCCGAGGGCCCGGACCGGCTGACGGCAGTGCCCACGATGATGCACGCCGGCGAGGCGTTCAACGTCGTGCCGGGGCGCGGCGAGCTGTCGTGCGACGTGCGCGCCGATTCCGACGCAGCGATCCTCGGCGTGCTCGACACGCTCCCGCGCGAGGTCGGCGGCGTCGCGCTCGAGGCCAAGCTGTTGCGACTCTGGCCCGGCATGTGCTCGGAAGTACCGACGGCGCCGCTGCTCGCCCGCGCAACCGCTGCCCTCGGGCGACCCGTGGTAGGCGTGCGACGCGGCGGCGCCAGCGACGCCAGTCACCTGGCGCCCTCGATCCCGCTGACGGTCGACGGGCTCGGGCCGCGCGGCGGCAAGGCACACAACCCCGGCGAGTTCGTGCTCGCCGACTCGCTCGCGAGCCGCGCCGAGGTCGCGCTCGCGGTGATCGACGCGGCACTGAAAGACTAGGCGCCGGGCACGTCGCTGAGCGCGAGCGACTCGAGCTCGCGCGGGCGCATCAGGGCGAGCAGCTCGCCGCGCGAGCCGCTCACGCGCACCGCGGCGACGCCGCCCTTCTTGAAGTCGATGCGCGCGCCGGTGAGGTCGTGCACGATCTGCTCGAACGACGGGTTGTGCCCGACGAGCAGCAGGCGGTCGCCGTCATCGTGCGCTCGCAGCAGGTCGCGCAGCGCGTCGTTGTCGAGCTCCTTGCCCAGCTCCTCGCGCGGCTCGGGGGTCACGTTGAGCCGCTCGCAGGCCAGCTCGGCCGTGCCGGCCGCGCGCAGCAGCGGGCTCGTGTAGCAGGCGGCGAACTCGAGCCCGAGCCGTGCCAGCGCCTCGCCCGCTGCGGCGGCCTGGCGCTCGCCACGTGCGGTCAACTCCCGCTCGAAGTCGGGCTTGGAGTCGTGCGGGACGGCTTCACCGTGGCGGAGAAGCCAGAGCTGCTGGGTGGCCATGCGCGCAGGAGCTTAGACAGGCGGCTGCAAGCAGCGTACCCGCAATCCTCCGCGACATGGCCGCGGCAAACCCCGGGTCAGTAGGGGCGGATCGGCGGGCCCGTGACGGTCGCGCCGCCGGGCCGCTTCCAGCGCACGCGGTACCGCTGGCCGCTCCTGTGCGTGGCGCGCAGCCCGTAGACCCCGGTGGTCGGCACGACGGCGAGCCGCTTCCAGCGGCCCTTGCCGAGCTTGTGCTGAAGCGTGACCTCGGTCGGCCCGGTGGCGGGCCGCACGCGGCCCCAGAGCACGTCACTGGACCCGTACTGCTTGACGGCGAGCGGGAGCATGAAGCCGTCGTAGGCCGGCTTGCGCCTGCCGCTGGACGTCTTCAGTCCCGTCTCGAAGCCGGAATAGCGCTCGATGCGCGGGCCACGCCGCGGCTGGTCGTCGACCATCAGGTACTGGGAGAACGCCACCACGCGCGGGTTCGCGTACGCCATGCGCTCGGAGATCGCGAGGTACTCGGCCTGTCGCCTCAAGCTCACGCCGGCGATCCGGTCGGGCCGGCTCTGGATGCCGAACTCGGTCAGGTAGATGGGCAGCCGCTCGTCGACGACACCGGCCGCGGCCGCGCGGTCGAGCGCAACCTCGAGCCGCCGCAGCGCCCCGATGCTGACGTCATCGGGATCGGGGTGGACGAAGGTCGGGCCGGCCTTGCGCGTGTAGGCGTGGTGGGCGTAGCCGTCTATCCGCAACCGGCCGCAGCCGGGCCGGCGCCGATAGCGAGCGTTCAGGCACGTGGCGCCGCGCAGGAAGCCGAGCGGCGAGACGAGATTCGAGTTGCCGATCGGCGCGGTCTCGCCGAACAGCACCTTGTCGCGCCCGCCGCCGGGCACGCCGTGGATCGCGCGCTCGCCCGCGAGGTAGAGCTTGCGGTAGATCCGCGGCGAGGCCGGTCGGCCGCGGCGGTACTGCGGCTGGAGGAAGTCGGGATGGTTGGGCTCGTTCCAGATCGACCACAGGTGCACCCGGTCGCCGTAACGGGCAGCCACGGCGCGCGCCCAGCGGCCGAACTCGGCTGCGTCGGGCGTGTCGACGTGCCCGCGCCGCTTGCGCGTCGCCCAGCGCGGCACCGGGCCTGTCAGCGTGACCTGCAGCTCGATCCCGCGCCGCTGGGTCGAGTCGACGAGCCGGTCGAGCCGGCCCCAGACGACGGCGGGATAGGCGGTGTGGTCGGCGCGGTCGAAGCGCGGGCGCCGCTTCGAGTTCGGCCGCGCGGAGAAGTCGCGCCAGTACACGAGCGCGCGCACGCGCGTGACGCCGAAGGCCTGGATCTCGTCGAGCGTCGCCTCGCGCTGTGAGTCATCGAGCAGCTGGCTCGGCGCCTCGAACGTCATCACCTGACGGCTCGAGGCGTGCGCGGCGGCAGGCGCGAGCAGCGCGAAGGCGAGCAGCGCCGAGACGAGCGGGGATCGGATGCAGCGCTTCAGCAAAGGGAACCTGACAGAACGAACCCGGCCACGGCCGGGCGGTTGCGGTGCCGGTCAACCGGCGGCGAGCGCGACCACGCCCGTCAGCGTGATCACGACGCCGGCTCCCTGCGACCGCGTGAGCCGCTCGTGCAGCACGAAGCGCGCCAGCACGACGGTGACGGCCGGGTAGAGCGAGCCGAGCACGCCGACGACGCTGAGCAGGCCGCGCCCGGCGGCGACCACGAACAGGAAGTTGGCGAGCAGGTCGAAGATCCCGATCGCGGCGACCGGCACGAGCGTCGCCGGCGCCGTCGGGATGCGCGGGCGCACGACGGCGACGGCGATGCCCAGCACCACCATGTCCGCCATCCGCGCGGCCAGCAGCACCCACGTGACGTCGCCGGTCTGCTCCGCCCGGTCGATCCCGGCGAAGAACGAGCCGAACCCGATCGCCCCGAGCAGCGCCAGCCACACCGCCTGGCGGCCGGCGCGGCGCACCGCGGCGTCGGTCTCCGGCGCCGCGCGCGCGGCGAGCACGACGCCGCAGCAGGCGAGCACCATCCCCGCCACCTGCAGCGCTCCCGGGCGCTCGCCCGAGAGGAGCCCGACCAGCACCGGGATCGCGACCCCGGTGGCGGAGATCGGCGCGACGATGCTCATCGTCCCGATCGCGAGCGCGCGATAGAAGGCGACCAGTCCCAGCAGCCCGAGCACCCCGACCGTGGCCGCCCACGCGGTCGCCGCGTCATCGTGCTCGGTCGGCGCCCCGGCGAGCACCAGGACGACGAGAATCGCCAGCGCGACCGCCTGCGAGAGCACCATCACCGCCAGCAGGTGATGGCGCCTGCTCTGGAAACCGCCGAGGAAGTCCGACAGCCCCCACGAGAGCGACGAGGCGAGAGCGAGGAGGGCCGCGACCATGCGGCGCCGGAGCCTAGTGTCCCGGCGAGCGGTTCCGGCAGACCGCGTCGAACTGAGCGCGCGCGGGTTCTATGGACGAATGTCCAGTGGGGCGCCCACCGCGGCGGTGGGAGTCTTGGTGACCGCGCAGCCCGCGCGGCGACTCGCCAGGGAAGGCGGAAGAGCAGTTGAACGCTGACATGAGCACCGATGCAGGCTTCGTTGGAGCGATCCGCCGGGAGGCGGACCTGATCGAGGCGTCGGTCGGGCGCGGACGCTTTCACCGCCGCACCGCGCTCGACCGGTCACCGGCCACCGAGCGGCTCGTGCTCGCCGCCGTCACGCGCGCCAGGGAGGGCGACGCCGACGCGCTGCGCTTCCTCTACCTCCGCTATGCGGACAACGTCTACGGCTACGTCTGCTCGATCGTGCACGACGAGCATGAGGCCGAGGACGTGACGCAGCTCGTCTTCGCCAAGCTGCTGACGGCGCTCGGGCGCTACGAGCCGCGCTCCGTGCCCTTCTCGGCCTGGATACTACGCGTGGCGCACAACGCCGCGATCGACTACCTGCGCGTCCGCCGCCCACTGCCGTGCGAGGAGGTCCGTGCGATCGACGCGGAGGTCGACCTGAGCGGCAGCGAGCGCTTCGAGGACCTGCGGCTCGCGCTAGGTGAGCTGCCGTTCGAGCAGCGCAATGTGATCATGCTGCGGTTCCTCGTCGGGTTGACGCCAAGTGAGGTCGCGCAGCGCATGGGCCGCAGCGAGGACGCGATCCACGGATTGCAGCACCGCGGGCGCCGGCGGCTGCGGCGCGAGCTGACGCGGATCCAGGACGAGGCGGCGCCGCTCCCGCTGGCCGCCTAGCGGCCGCGCCGGGCGCGGCCGTAGAAGAGGCCCAGGCCCTTGCCGATCAGCTTCGTGCGGGCGGGGCGGAACGGAAAGAACCACAGGTCGCGCGGCGGTGGCGCGAAGCGCGCCACGACCAGCGACTGCTGGCGACAGT
>DASQMT010000123.1:0-8883 GCA_035645355.1 Solirubrobacteraceae bacterium
TGGCTGGGATGGAACGACATCTTCGTGTTCCTGATCATGTACGTGCTGACCGGACTCGGCATCACGGTCGGCTTTCACCGGATGCTCACGCACCGTGCGTTCAAGACCTCGCCGGTCGTGCGCGGCATCTTCACCGCACTGGGATCCGCCGCCATCGAGGGGCCGGTGATCTCCTGGGTCGCCGACCACCGCAAGCACCACGCGTTCTCCGACCGCCCCGGCGACCCGCACAGCCCGCACGTCGACCACGGCTCGGGCTGGAGCGGAGCGCTGCGCGGGCTGGCCCACGCGCACGTCGGCTGGCTGTTCTCTCACGAGACCCGCGGCCGCCGCACGCGCTACGCGCCCGACCTGCTCGCCGACCCCGTCGTGAGCCGGGTCGACCGCGCCTTCGTGCCGATCGTGGCCGCCGGCCTGATCATCCCGTTCTTCCTTGGCTGGGCGTTCGGCGGGACCCTGCGCGACGGCCTCACGGGCCTGCTCTGGGGCGGCGCAGTGCGCGTGCTCGTGCTGCACCACTCGACGTACGCGATCAACTCGCTCTGCCACTTCTTCGGCCGCCGCCGGTTCGGCACCAAGGACGAGTCGCGCAACCTCGCCTGGCTGTCGGTCTTCACTTTTGGCGAGGCCTGGCACAACAACCATCACGCGTTCCCGACCTCCGCCCAGCACGGCCTGCGGCGCTGGGAGTTCGACCCGTCGGCCTATGTCATCTGGGCGCTCGAGAAGCTCGGGCTCGTGTGGGACGTCGTGCGGATCCCGCGCGAGCGCCAGGAGAAGAAGCTCGTGGAGGCCGCTTGAGCACGGAGCCGCTGCGCGAGGCGCTCGCCGAGGCCCTGCCCGAGCGCCCCTTCCGCGTGACGCTCTGGGACGGAACCGAACTCCCGTCCACCGGCACGAACGGGCCGGTGTTCTCCGTCCGCTCGCCCGTCGCGCTCGGCCACATGCTGCGCGCCCCCGGACAGCTCGGGCTCGGGCGCGCTTACGTCGCCGGCGCGGTCGACGTAGACGACGTCGACAAGGTGCTCGCGCTGCTCGACCGCTACGAGCCGCCGCCGATCGACGCCCGCTCGAAGGCCCGGCTGGCCGCCGCTGCCGTCCGCGCCGGGGCGCTCAAGCGCGTGCCCAGGACGCCCGCCGTCGAGCTGCGCCCGCAGGGGAGGCGGCACTCGGTCGCACGCGACAAGCGTGCGGTCACGCATCACTACGACGTCTCCAACGACTTCTTCGAGCTCTTCCTGGGCCCGTCGATGACGTACTCGTGCGCGGTCTGGTCGCGCGGCGCGACGACGCTCGAGGAGGCGCAGGAGACGAAGCTCGAGCTCGTCTGCACCAAGCTCGGGCTGACCGCCGGGGAGCGCGTGCTCGACGTCGGCTGCGGCTGGGGCGCGTTCGCGATCCACGCCGCGCAGCGGCATGGCGTGCACGTCACGGGGATCACGCTGTCCGAGCCGCAGGCCGAGCGCGCGCGCCGGCGCGTACGCGAAGCCGGCGTCGCCGACCAGGTCGAGATCCGCGTGATGGACTATCGCGAGCTGCGCAGCGAGCGCTTCGACGCGATCGCCTCGATCGGCATGGTCGAGCACGTCGGCGACGTCAACATCGACGCGTACGCGCGCACGCTTGCGAGCCTGCTCGGGCCCGGCGGCCGGCTGCTCAACCACGGCATCGCGCGGCTGCGCCACGGCGAGCCGGAGGCGGGCCCGTTCTCGGAGCGCTACGTGTTCCCGGACGCCGCGCCGCTGCACCTCTCGCGCACGCAGGGGGCGCTCGAGCGGGCCGGCTTCGAGACGCTCGGCGTGGAGGGCTTCCGGGAGGACTACGTGCGCACGTTGACCGAGTGGCTGCGACGGCTCGAGGACAACCGTGCCGAGGCGCTGCGGCTCGCGGGGCCAGAGCGCATGCGCGTCTGGGAGGTCTACCTGCGTGTCGCGCGGCGCGGCTTCGAGACCGGCTTCACGTCGATCTACCAGGTGCGCGCGATCAAGCCACAGCCGCACGGCCGTTAGGGCCCGCCGCGTTGGGGGGATACGGGTTCGCGACGATCCCTGTCCAACCACGAGGGAGGTAGGCGATGGCCGGCAAGAAGGCCCGCGACATCATGTCTGAAGACTGCACCTGCATCGGCGAGAACGACAGCGTGCTCGACGCCGCCAAGCGGCTCGCGGAGCTCGATGTCGGCGCGATGCCGATCTGCGGCGAGGACGACCGCCTCAAGGGCATGATCACCGACCGCGACATCGTCGTGAAGGTGCTCGCGCAGGGCAAGGACCCCGCCTCCACCAAGGCGGGCGAGGTCGGCGCGGGCGACGGCAACACGATCACGATCGGCGCCGACGACTCGATCGACGAGGCGCTGCAGACGATGATCAAGCACAAGGTGCGCCGCCTGCCCGTGATCGACGGCAAGCAGCTGGTCGGCATCATCAGCCAGGCCGACGTCGCGACGAACCTGGACGAGGAGCGCGTCGGCGACCTCGTCGAGGCGATCTCCGCCGCGCCGTAAAGGTCGCTGTGCAGCGGACCTAAAGGGGGACTGTCCCCCTTTAGGTCCAGCGCACGCGCACCGCTTCCGGCTTGCGGAAAACGAGCCCGCGCGGCGTCTGGTCAGAGCCCGGCTCGAGCTCGAGTCCCGGCAGGCGGTCGAGTAGGCACGCGACGGCCGTGTGTGCCTCCAGCCGCGCGAGGTGCATCCCGATGCAGACATGCGGCCCGTGCGCGAAGGCGGCATGCAGCTTGGCGTTCGAGCGCCGAACGTCGAAGCGGTCGGGATCGGCGAAGACGGCCGGGTCGCGATTGGCGCCGGCGATCGACACGACCACTAGCTCGCGGTCGCCGATCGACGCTCCGGCGAGCTCCGTCGCGCACGTGGCGTAGCGGTCGATCACCGCCGCCGCGGGCTCGAGGCGCAACGACTCCTCGATCGCGTTCGCCAGCAGTTCCGGGCGCGAGCGCACGACGGCCAGCGCGGCGGGGTCGGAGAGCAGGTGCGCGAGCAGGTTGGCGATCATCCCCTCCGTCGTCTCGATCCCGCCGAACAGCAGCACGGCGGCGTTCGAGACGACCTCGTCGCGTCCCAGCCCTCCGGCAGCGCCGGCCGCCGCGGCGACGAGCGACGTCTCCGGTCCGCGCTCCAGCGTGGACTCGATCGCCGCGTGCAGGCTCTCGAAGCCGCGCCGCCCGGCCTCCGTCGGCGGTCGCCCCGCGGTGATCTCCGTGACGGACGCGACGATCGCCTCGTACCAGCCCAGCACCTCCGCGGTGCCCACCTCCGAGAGCCCGAGCGCATGCGTGACGGCGGCCGTCGCGAGCGGCCCCGCGAGCTCGCGCCGCAACTCGGCGCCGCCCGCCGGCGCGAGGGCGTCGATCAGCCGGTCGGTCTCGGCGGCGACGGGAGCGCTGAAGCGCTCGCGCACGGCGCCGAGCCGGAACGGCCGCGCGAAGGGGTCGCGGTGGCGCTTGTGCTCCGCTCCATCGAGCGACAGCATGCTCGGACCGACGACCTGCCCGGTCGAGAAGCGCGGGTCTTCGACGGTGAACGTCTCGGCGTCGCGCATCACGGCCAGCGCGAGATCGCGGCGGGTCACGAGCCAGCCGTCCAGGGCCGGCAGCCAGGAGACCGGCTCGTGCGCGCGCAGCTGTGCGAGCACGGGGTGCGGGTCCGCCGTGAGCTGCTCGAGCGTCACCGCCGCGCCGAGGGGGAAGCCTCCCGCGCTCAGATTCGTGACAGCCCCGGCAGCGGCCCGCCGGACGGTGACCGCGGTGAACGCAGGGCGCGGCGATGGAGCAGGCGCGCGGCCACGACGCCGCCGAGCGCGCCGAACAGGTGTCCCTGCCAGGAAATGCCCGTCTCCGGGACCAGGCCGCGCAGCAGCGTCGTCCCCCACACCGCCAGGACCAGCACGCCGAGCGCGATCTGGCCGACACTACGGCTGAAGATGCCGCGCGCGACGAGGTAGCCCGCGTAGCCGAAGACGATCCCGCTGGCGCCGATGTGCACCGTGTTGCCTGGCGCCACGAGCCATGTGCCGAGCCCGCCGACGAGCGCGACGACAGCGGTGACGGCGGCGACGCGCGCGAGCCCTCCGAGCGCGATCGTGAAGCCCAGCAGCAGAAACGGGATCGTGTTGCCGATCAGGTGGTCGAAGCCGCCGTGCAGGAACGGCGCCCAGACGACGCCGTCGAGCCCGTCGAGCTCACGCGGCTCGATCCCGTTGCGGTCCAGGCGGCCGCCGGCGACCCGGTCGGCGACCTCCACGAGCCACATCAGCAGGGCCATCGCGGTGACGAGCAGCAGCCCCCGCGCGACGGGCGAATCGGTGCGCAGGCGGCGGAGGCGCTCGAGGCTCACGCCGTCCAGGATCGCATAGCCTTGGCTCGTGTCGCACGTCGTGGTGTCGAACCTGGCCTATGCGCATCCCGGCGGCGACCTGCTGTTCTCGGAGGTCTCGTTCCGGATCGCGGCGGGCCAGCACGTCGGCGTGGTCGGCGCCAACGGAGTCGGCAAGTCGACACTGTTCCGCGTGCTCGCCGGGATGCTGCCCGCTGACGAGGGCGATGTCGACATAGGTCCATTCGCGTACATGGCGCAGGACGTCGGCGCCGGCGGGGACGGCCGCACGGTGCGCGAGCTGCTGCTCGAGGCCGCTCCCCCGCGCCTGCGCAGGGCGGGCGAGCAGATGCTCGCGGCCGACCGCGAGCTGGCCGCCGGCGCGGACCCCGCCGGCGCCGGCATGCGGCTGGGTGAGGCGATCGGCGACTGGTCCGAGTTGGGCGGCTACGAGCTCGAGGGCCGCTGGGACGCGGCCTGCCGCCGGATCGTGCGCGCCGGCCTCGACGAGGTCGGTCCGCGGCTGACGACGGAGCTGTCAGGCGGCGAGCGCAAGCGGCTCGTGCTCGAGGTGCTGTTCTCCGGCGAGGCGCAGGTGCTGCTGCTCGACGAGCCCGACAACTTCCTCGACGTGCCCGCCAAGCTCGAGCTCGAGCGCCGCATCGACGAGTCCATGAAGACGATCGTGATGATCAGCCACGATCGCGACCTGCTCGGCGCCGCCACGAGCTCGATCCTGACGCTCGAGGCGAGCGGCACATGGACCCACGGCGGCTCCTACCGCACCTATCCGGAGGCGCGCGAGCGGCGCCAGCAGCTGCTCGGGGACCGGCTCGAGCAGTGGCGGCGTGAGGAGCGGCGCCTGTTCCACTACTACAAGACCATGAAGCAGCGTGCCGCGATCAGCGACGCGAACGCCAAGCGCGCCGATGCCGCCGAGACGCGCTGGAAGCGCTTCGTCGACGCCGGCCCGCCGCCGGCGCCGGTCGTCGACCAGCAGATCCAGGTCCGGATACCGGGCGGCGACTCGGCGCGCATCGTCGTGCGGCTGCGCGACGTGGCGATCGACGGGCTGGTGCGCGCCTTCGAGGACGAGATCCACTTCGGCGAGCGCGTCGGGCTGATCGGCCCGAACGGGTCGGGCAAGACCCACCTGATCCGCCTGCTCGCCGGGGAGCAGATCCCCCACGACGGTGAGCTGCGGCTCGGCAACCGCGTCTCGGCGGGACTGTTCACCCAGCTCAACGCGCGCGCCGACCTCGCGGACCGGGTCGTGCTCGACGTCGTGCAGGAGCGCCTCGGCCCGCTCGAGCCGTCGATGCGCGCGCTCGCCCGCTACCGGCTGCAGGAGGCGGCGAACCGGTCGACGGACACGCTCTCAGGGGGTCAGAAGGCACGCCTGGAGATCCTCTGCCTCGAGCTCGAGGGCCACAACCTGCTGCTGCTCGACGAGCCGACCGACAACCTCGACATCGACTCGTCCGAGGCACTCGAGGCGGCGCTCGCCTCGTTCGTCGGCACCGTCGTCGCCGTGTCGCATGACCGCGCGTTCCTGCGCCGTCTGGACCGCTTCCTGATGCTCGCGCACGACGGCGCCGTCTACGCGCTGCCCGACACGGAGTCCGCGCTCGAGGCGCTGGCGGCCCCGGAAGCGATCGCGCGGGCAAGGCTCGCCAAGCCCTTGAGCGCCGGCCGGCGCTAGTGGCGCGCCGCGGCGGGCGCGCCGAACGGCGACTCGGTGAGCCACGCGGCGAGGTCGTCGGCCGGGCGCGGACGCGTGAAGAGGTATCCCTGCGCGCACTCGCAGCCATACTCGATGAGCAGGTCCAGCGCGACGTAGTCCTCGACGCCCTCGGCAACGACCGTCACGCCGAGGTTGTGCGCCAGGTCGATCGTCGAGCGCACGATCACGGCGTCGCTCGGGGTGGTCGCCAGGTTCATGACGAACGAGCGGTCGACCTTGACCTGATCGATCGGGAGCCGCTGAAGGTAGACGAGCGACGAGTGCCCGGTGCCGAAGTCGTCGATCGCCAGCCGCGGACCCATCCCATGCAGGCGATCCAGCACGGCCGGCGCGTCGGCGTCGATCAGAGCGCTCTCCGTGAGCTCGAGGATCAGCGCGCCGGCGGTGACGTCCCAGGTGTCGATCAGCTCGGCGACGACGGCCGGTAGCTCGCTATCGCGCGTGAGGCTGCGCGCCGAGATGTTGACCGCCATCGTCAGGTCACGGCCGGCGTCGCGCCACTCGCGCTGCTGTCGGAGCGCCGTGTCGAGCACCCAGCGGGTGAGCGGCTCGATCAGCTCGCTGCGCTCCGCCTCGGGCATGAACTGCGCCGGCATCAGCAGCCCCTCACGCGGGTGCTGCCAGCGGACGAGCGCCTCCACCCCGGTCGTGTGCCGCGTCGTGAGGTCGACCTTGGGCTGGTAGTGCAGCACCAGCTCGCCGCGCGGGATGCCGTCGCGCAGGTCGCTCAGGAGCGCCAATCGGCGCGCGGTCTGATCCTCCGGCTCGGAGACGAACACTGCCAGGCCGCTGCCGGAGCGCTTTGCCTCGTGCATCGCCACGTCGGCCCGGCGCAGCAGCTCCGCGCTCTCGCGCCCGTGCTGCGGGAAGAACGCGATGCCGACGTCGGCGTGCCCCTGGACCGATCGATCGCCGAGGGCGAACGGCTCGTCGAAGGACTCGCGGATCTTCCATGCGATCGCTGCGGCGGCCTCGACGTCGGTCGCGCCCGAGGGCAGGATCGCGAACACGTCGCCGCCCAGGCAGGCCACGGTGTCCGCTTCACGCAGCGCGTCCGACAGGCGTCCGGCGACCGCTTGCATGAGCGCGTCGTCCGGCCGCTCGTCCGGCGCGCAGAAGCCGTCCACCTGCACGACGAGCATGCCGCGCGGCTCGTCGGCCCGGTCGGCGAACGCGATCGCCTGATCGAGGCGATCGACGAACAGCGTGCGGTTCGGTAGCCCGGTGACCTCGTCGTGCAGCGTGCGGTGCTCGAGCGCCTCGGAGTAAGCCCTGCGACCAGAGATGTCGCGGATGCAGGCGATCGTGATCGTGCGCCCGCCGATCTCGACCTGGCTCATGCTCATCTCGATCGGGAAGCTCGAGCCGTCCTTGCGGCTGCCGACCGTCTCTGTCGGCTCGGGCGGGATGTCCTCGCCGGCCAGCAGGCTCCAGCCGACCCAGGCGGGATCGGGGAGGTCCGCGTGATGCGTCTGAGCGATGATCAGCCGCAGAGGCTTGCCGATCACCT
Source organism: Solirubrobacteraceae bacterium (assembly GCA_035645355.1). Lineage (GTDB taxonomy): Bacteria > Actinomycetota > Thermoleophilia > Solirubrobacterales > Solirubrobacteraceae > DASQMT01. Next base: position 7,585 of record DASQMT010000123.1, read on the forward strand.
CCTCCTCGCTGTAGCCGAACAGCCGTCGCGCTGACCTGTTGAACGACTCGATGCGGCCACCTTCACCGGCGGTGACGATCCCCTCGGCGACGTTCTGCACGACCGCCCGCGCGCGCACTTCGCTCTCGCGCAGCGCGGCGTTCAGGCTCGTGATCGACGCGAGCGAGCTCTGCAGCTCCTGCGCCTGCAGGTAGAGCTTCACGAAGGCCGTGATCTTGGCGCGCAGGACGTCGGGACGGACCGGCGTGAAGATGAAGTCGACGGCGCCGCTGGCGTAGGCGGTCAGAGTCTCGGTCTCGTCCTGGCCGTAGGCGGTGAAGAAGATGATCGGCGTGTGCTCGGACTGGCTGCGCTGCCGGATCAGCTTCGCGGTCTCGTAGCCGTCCATCGTCGGCATGCGCACGTCCATCAGGATCACTGCGAAGTTCTGCTGCATGACCGCGCGCAGCGCCTCGCGGCCCGAATCGGCCTCGACCAGGTCGTGCCCCAGCGGCGCGATCATGGCGCGGATCGCCAGGCGCTTGGATGCGTTGTCGTCGACGACCAGGATCGCGGCGCCCGGCGGACGCTCACCCGCGGCCGCGTCGGAGCGCGTGTCGGCCATCAGCTCACCGCGGCGGGTGACTCGCCGGCGGGCGCCGGCTCCGGGAGGCAGGCCGCGAGCACCCCGAGGAAGTTGGGGCCGTTCTCGACCGGCTTGGGGACGTAGCCGGTCGCGCCGGCCTCGATGCAACGCTGGCGCTCCCCGGAGCCGGTCTTGGCGGTGACGGCGATGATCGGAAGGTGATCGCGCCGCCGCAGCTTGCGCATCTCCCGCATTGTCCTGTAGCCGTCCATGACCGGCATCATGATGTCCACGATCGCGAGGTCGACGTCCGGCGTCGTCCTGAGGATCTCGATGCCCTCCTCGCCGCTCTCCGCCGAGATGACCTCGAGTTCGCCGCGCTCGAGCAGCGTGGTCATCGCGAAGATGTTGCGGAAGTCGTCGTCGACGATGAGCACCTTCATCCCGGCGAGATGGCTCGTATCGCGCACCGGAGCCGGCGGCTCCGCGGGCGCGGAGGGGGCGACGGGGAGGGCGTCCAGGACCGTTGCCGTGCCGACGTCGTAATCGGCGGCGACGGGGAGGTAGACGGTGAACGTGCTGCCCTCGCCGGGCACGCTGGAGAGGACGATCTCGCCGCCGAGCAGCCGCACCAGCTCGCGGCTGATCGACAGTCCCAGGCCGGTGCCGCCGTACTGCCGGGCGGTCGTTCCGTCGGCCTGGGCGAAGGCCTCGAAGATCAGCTCCTGTGTGTC
>DASQMT010000124.1:0-2024 GCA_035645355.1 Solirubrobacteraceae bacterium
CGGCCTGCACCTGCTCCTCGGTGGCCGTCGGCTTCATCACGATCATCATGGTTGTCTGCCTGTTTCTCCTGGAAGGGGGTCCGCGTGCTGCCTGGCTGGCCTTGGCGCTCGGCCCGAAGGGCCCGTTGGTCGCGGACGGCGAGTGGCTTGCGCCGCGCCGGCCGAGCGCCTAGCTAAATCGCCAGGTGCGGTAGGAGAGGTCGTACGCGTAGAGACGGCCGGAGGTCGCGGAGAGGGCGCTGCGCGGGTGCGTTGCTCGATCGGCCATCGTGCGTACGGACACGAGTTGTACCAGAAGGCTCACCGGCCGAGCAACGGCGCCAGCACGGCCAGCAGCTTGGCGTGCTCGTCCTCGGTGCCGACCGTCACGCGCAGCGCTCCCGCTCGCCCGAGCGCGCCCCCGGCGCGTACGAGCACGCCGCCGGCGGCCAGCGCGCGCACGATCGCGTCCTCGGCGCCGGCGTCAGGCAGATCGAGCCAGACGAAGTTGGCCTGCGACTCGGCCGGCTCGATCCCCAGTCGGCGCAGGCCGTCCTCGAGCTCCAGCCGCTCGGCGAGGTTGCGCTCGACGCGCCGCGCGACCTCGTCCTGATGGCGCAGCGCTTCGATCGCCGCGACCTGCGCGGCGCTGTTGCAGTAGAACGGCTGGCGCACCTGGTCGACCGCGGTGCGGAACTCCTCCGAGCCGCAGAGCGCGAAGCCGACGCGCAGCCCGCAGAGCCCGTAGACCTTGGAGAACGTGCGCAGCAGCACCAGGTTGGGGTGGCGCGCGAGCAGCTCGATCGACTCGTCGGGATCCTGCAACAGGTTGAACTCGCAGTACGCCTCGTCGAGCACGACCGCGATGTGACGCGGCACCGCGCGCACGAACTCGGTGATCGCCTCCAGCGGCAACGCGGTCGAGGTCGGGTTGTTCGGGTTGCACACGATCACGAGTCGCGTGGCTGCGGTGATCTCCGCGAGCATCGCGTCCAGGTCGTGGCGGTGCTCCGCATCGACCGGCACCTCGATCGCGCGCGCGCCGGCGGCCGCCGCGAGGTGCGGATAGACGCTGAAGCTCGGCCACGCGTAGACGATCTCCGCCTCCGGCTCGAGCAGCGCCTCGCCCGCCGCGAGCAGGATGTCGCACGAGCCGTTGCCGATCGCGATCCGGTGCGCCGGCACGCCGTAGCGGTCGCTCAGCGCCGCCCGCAGCGCCGTGCAGGCCGGGTCCGGGTAGCGGTTGAGGCCGCCCAGCGCGCGGGAGACCGCCTCGACGACGGCCGGGATCGGCGGGTAGGGCGACTCGTTGGACGCGAGCGCCGCAACGTCGCCGGCGAGCGCGTAGCCGTCGGCCGCCGGATAGACCGGGATGCGGCGGATCCGCTCGGCGAACTCGATCGGCATCGTGCGGCAGCCTACTGCGCGCCGTGCAGGTCCTGGCGCAGCGCGGCGGTCTCGCCCAGGTACACGTGCACCGGGTCGTGGCGGTCGTCCGCGTAGGCGTGGATCAGCACGCGGATCACGCTCGCCATCGCGCCGGGGACGTCGATCTCCTGCGCGCACATGAGCGGCACACCGCTCAAGCCCATGCGGCGCGCAGCAACCGCCGGGAACTCGGCGTCGAGGTCCGGCGTGAGCGTGAAGATGCAGCTCACGAGGTCGCCGGTCTCGAGCCCGTTGCGCCCGATCAGCTCGTGCATCAGCGCCTCGGTCGCGTCGAGGATCGCCCCGGCGTCGTTGGCCGCGACGGTGTTGGCACCGCGGAAAGCGATCAGGCGCAAGCGATCAGCGTAACGGCGCCCTTCTGAGCTGCTCCACCTCGGCGGCGCTCAGGCGGCGATGACCGCCGAGCGGCAGGTCGCCGAGCCGCAGCGGGCCGAAGGCGACCCGCTCGAGCTTGACGACGCGGTGCCCGACGGTGTCGCACATCCGCCTCACCTGGCGCTTGCGGCCCTCGCGCAGCACGATCTCGAGCCGATCGGGCGCCAGCCGCCGCACGCGCGCCGGCGCGGTCCGGCCATCGTCGAGCACCACACCTTCGC
>DASQMT010000125.1:0-3072 GCA_035645355.1 Solirubrobacteraceae bacterium
GTCGCGAGGAACGCCGCGATCGTGTCCGGCACGTTCGGCATGTAGGCGGCGACGCGATCGCCGCAGCCGACGCCGCGCGCCTCTAGGCCGGCGCGGATGCGCCCCGTGCGATCGCGCAGCTCGCCCCAGGTCCACTGCTCCAGCGAGCGCAGCTCGGACTCGTGCAGGATCGCGACGCGGTCGTCCGGCTTGCCGCGGAACAGCCGCTCCGCGTAGTTGAGCTGCGTGCCCGGAAACCACACCGCGCCGGGCATCGACGGGTTTTCGAGCACGCGGTCGAACGCGCCGCCGGCCTCGAACCGCTGCCAGATCGCGGCCCAGAAGCTCTCGAGCTCGTCGACCGACCAGCGCCACAGCGCGTCGTAGTCCCCCGCCCCCCGTTCCACCATGAACCGCATCATGTGCGAGCGCTCGCGCAGTCGCGCGGACGGCTCCCACAGCAGCTTGCCCTCCTTCACGCGGCGATCCTATCGGCGTCTCCTGGGTAGGCCCGCGCGCATGGGAGACAAGAAAGCGGATCCGATGGACGTCGACGGGGTGCTCCAGGCGCTCAACAAGGCGCTGCGCCTGCAGCAACGCTCGGTGCTGCAGCTCACGCGCGGCGCGGGCAGCATGTTCGGGCTGGAGTTCCAGGCGGTCGGTGAGCGGCTGTGGCTGTTCGCACGCTCCGAGCTCGAGGACACGAAGCTGCTGGTGGAGAAGATCACCGCGCTTGGCGGCGATCCGACGGTCGAGCTCGCGCCCGTGCAATGGCACGAGGACCCGGGCGCGGCGATCGACGCGCTGGTCGAGTCCGAGGACGAGGCGATCGCGGCGCTGCACGCCGTGATCCCGCACACCGGCCAGGAACCACGCTCGGAAGCGCTCGAGCACCTCATGGAGCACCTGATCATGCGCAAGCAGAACCAGGTCGACTGGCTCCGCCGAGCGCGCCGGACGCCCTAGACCGGAGGGATAGCGTTGCGCTTCCGCGGCATCGGCCGGAGCCGGCCCGCGTAGCGGTCGAAGCGACGCACGAGCTCCATGCGCAGGTCCTCGGGCTGCACGACGGCGTCGATCACCAGCTCGGATGCGAGGTGGAGCACGTCGACGCCCTCGGCGTACTCCGCCATCAGCTCGGAGCGCTTGGCGGCGCGCGCGGACTCGTCCTCGATCCCCTCGAGCTGGTTGAAGAAGACCGCGTTGACGGCCGCGCTCGGTCCCATGACGGCGATCTTCGCGCTCGGCAGCGCCAGGCAGCAGTCGGGATCGAATGCCGGCCCGGCCATCGCGTAGAGGCCGGCGCCGTAGGCCTTGCGGACGATCACGGAGAGCTTCGGCACGGTCGCCTCCGAGACGGCCGCGATCATCTTGGCGCCGTGGCGGATGATCCCCTGGCGCTCGACCGCGGTGCCGATCATGAAGCCCGGCACGTCGGCCAGGAAGAGCAGCGGGATCCCGAACGCGTTGCACGTCCAGATGAAGCGCGCGGCCTTGTCGGCAGAGTCCACGAACAGCACTCCGCCCTTGAACTTGGGCTGGTTGGCGACGATCCCCACGACGCGCCCGTCGAGCCGCGCGTAGCCCACGATCAGCTCCTTCGCCCAGCGCGCGTGCACCTCCAGGAACGAGCCCTCGTCGACGAGCCCCCCGATCAGCTCGAGCATGTCCCAGGGCCGATTCTCGTCGGCCGGGATCAGCTCCCGGATCGAGGAGGGACCCGCAGCCGGAGGCGCCGGCGCGGCGACCGGGGGAGGCTCTTCCCAGTGCGACGGGAAGTAGCCGAGGTAGGCCTTCGCGAGATCGATCCCCTGCTCGTCGCTCTCCACGAGGAAGTGGCCGCAGCCGGACACGCCGGTGTGCATCTTCGCCCCGCCCATCTCCTCGAGGGAGACCTGCTCGCCGATCACCATCGCCGCCATCCGCGGGGAGCCGAGGTACATCGACGCGTTGCCGTCGCGCATGATCACGACGTCGCAGAACGCGGGGATGTAGGCGCCGCCCGCGGCACTCGGGCCGAACAGCACGCAGACCTGGGGCACCGTCCCCGAGAGCGTGACCTCGTTGAAGAAGATGCGGCCCGCGTGGCGGCGGCCGGGGAACATCTGGACCTGCTCGGTGATGCGCGCGCCGGCCGAGTCGACGAGGTAGACCATCGGCACGCGGTGCGCCAGCGCGGCCTCCTGGACGCGCAGGATCTTCTCGACCGTCTTCGGCCCCCACGAGCCGGCCTTCACCGTCGGGTCGTTGGCCATCAGCGCGACGGTGCGCCCGCCGATCGTGCCGAGGCCGGTGACGACGCCGTCGGCGCCGAGCCCCTCGGCCTCCCAGTTGGCCAGCAGCGCGTCCTCGGAGAACGAGCCGCGGTCGAGCAGCCGGGCGACGCGCTCGCGCACCGGCAGCTTGCCCTGCTCGACGGCCTTGCGGCGATGGCGCTCCGGCCCGCCCGCGTATGCGCGCGAGAACGCGTCCTCGACGTCGGTCACGGCACGGAACCTAGTCGAGGTGGCGGTTCTAGGTCGCCGCCGGCGCCTTGAGCTCGATCGTGCCCGCGCGCACCCGCACCTGCCAGGCGGGCTGCGGGTAGGCGGCGGGGCCACGCACGATGCTGCCGTCCGCGAGCCGGAAGATCGAGCCGTGCCACGGGCAGGTGACGCAGCCGTCGGCCAGCTCGCCCTCGTCGAGCGGGGCGCCGCGGTGCGAGCAGCGATTCGAGATCGCGTGTATCTCCTCGCCCGTGCGGGCGACGAGCACACCGACGCCCCCGACCTCCGCGTAGCGCGACTCGCCGTCGGGCAGGGCGGACTGCAGCAGCACCGGCGTCCAGTCCTCCGGCGGCTCCTCGAAAGTCGTCTGGTCGACGCCGAGCCCGTCCGCGTAAGCGAGGTGCCCGCCGAGGAAGCCGCTCGCCCCGAGCACGCCGGCGCCCGCGAGCGCGAGCAGCTTGCCCCGCCCGCGTGAGCCGTTCTTGCGCGCGGCGAGCGAGGCGCCGAAGAGCGCGGTCGCCCCGACGTTCGCGGCCGCGTGGACCAGTCCGACCCGCCGCACGCCCTCGTCGCCGACCTCGGAGTCGGCCCACTCGGTCCAGCCGGT
>DASQMT010000126.1:0-13416 GCA_035645355.1 Solirubrobacteraceae bacterium
TCGTCGCGATCGTCTCGACTTCGGGGACGCCGTCCCCGTTCGTGTCGCCGACGATCTTCTGGAGGAAGTTGTCCATGATCGCCTGGCGGTTCTCGTCGAGCTTGATCTCGCCCAGCGGGGCGTTAAGCGTCAGCTCGCTCATCGCCTCGCGGAACGCTTCGTGGTCGTTCGAGAGGTCGCCGTCGACCTGCTCCAGCGACTCGATGATCGCCTGCATCGCCGTGTAGTAGCCGTAGGCGAAGACGCTCGATCCCGTGCCTTCGAGAGGCGGGTAGGCCTCGGCGAGTGCGCTCGCGTACTCGTCGTACTCCGGTCGGCCGGTATCCGTCGCCGTCATGCCGGCCGTCACCACGCCGACGACGCGGTCGCCGAGCTCCTTGTGGATCACGGGGTCGGTCATGAAGACGCCCCCAATGATCTTGTCCGCAAGGTTGCCGCCCAGCTGCCCGTACTGCTTTACGAAGGCGACCGTCCCCGTCCCGCCGACGCCGAGGAAGAACCCGTCGACGTCGTCGGGGATCTGCGTGATGTACGAGGAGTAGTCCTCCTCGCCGAGCGGCGGCCAGAGACGTTCGACCACTTGTCCGCCCAGGGCGCAGAACTCGGCCGTGAAGCCGGCGATTTGGGTGTACGGGAAGTCGTAGTCGTCGCCCATCGTGACGACCTGCCGCCAGCCGAGCTCGTTGTACGCGTAGTCGCCCAGGCCGGCCGACCACTGCGCGCCGTCCGGGTGGTATCGGAAGAAGTTGGGCGCCTGCACCTTGAGCGTCGCGTCCTGCGCGCCCGCGATGCCATTGACGAACGTCTTGTCCGGGTGCTCCTTCGCGTAGTTGGCGACCGCGATGCCCTCGTCGCCGGAGAGCGGGCCGACGAGGATGTCGGCGTCCTCCTGCTCCATCAGGCGGCGCGTCTCCTCGATCGCCTTGTCGGCGGTGTCGTTGGAGCAGCCATAACCCACGATCTCGATCTGCTTGCCGCCGATCGTGGCGCCCTCGACGCCGTCGCTCGGCTTCTCGCCGGCCGGCTTGCCGCCGGCGGCGTCGATCAGCGCCTGGTTGATGCCCGAGACGGTCGGCTCGAAGAAGACGCCGAACGGGCCCTCGCAGTCCGACAGCACGGCGACCTTGATCGTGCCTCCCGTCTCCTCGGTCGAGTCACCGCTGGAAGCGGGCTCGTTGGCCGGCTCGTCCTCATCGCCGCAGCCCGCGGCGAGGCCGAATGCCACTACGACGCTACCCAGCGCCAACAGCTTGCGTGTTCTCAAAACACCCTCTCCTCTGTTCGTTGCCTTGCTCACTCAGACACCGCCTGTCGCGGGGTCGCCCTTCGTCCCCGCCTCCACCGGGCTCCGGGGGGAGCCGCCTCCGGGTCTTCGTCCTCCCAGCCGCTCGCGCCCGCTCTCCCACAAGCCGACCAGCCCGCCGGGGGAGAGCAGCACGATCACGAGGAAGACGAGCCCGATCAGGGTGTTGAAGCGCTCCGGCCCGAGCACGTTGCCGATCTCCGGCGTGTACTCGCGCGAGTAGTTGTCGATCACCGCGTAGACCAGCGCACCGATCCATGCGCCCTCGAGCCGGTAGAGGCCGCCCACCACGGCGATGATCAGCACGTCGATGGTCTGCGCCAGGTTGATCGAGCCCGGCGAGATGCGGCGGTTGTACCAGACCGACAGCAGGCCGGCGATCGCCGCCACCAACGCCGCCAGCGTGAACGCGAGCAGCCGGTGGCGCGTGACGTCGAACCCGAGCGCGCGCATCCGCGCCGGCTCGTCGCGCAGCCCCTGCAGCGCCAGGCCGAACGGCGTCCGAGCGGCGTAGCGCAGCGCCAGGAACACGACGACGGAGACGACCAGCGTCGTGTAGTAGAGCGGCAGCGGGTCCTGCACGGGGTTGCCGACCAGATCCGGCAGGTCGAGGTTGTTGACGCCGCCGAAGCCCGACAGCTCGGTCACCTGCGAGAAGAAGTAGAAGACCACGACCGAGAACGCCAGCGTGATCATCAGGAAGTAGATCCCCTCGCTGCGCGACGCGATCGCGCCGAAGCCGAGCCCGACGGCTGTCGCGACGACGAGCGCCGCGAGCGCCGCGAGCCACGGCGACCAGGCCGCGGCGTTGCCGCCGTCGGCCAGCACGAGGTTCGCGAAGACCATCCCGGAGATGCCGTAGATCCCGACCTGGGCGAGCGACACCATGCCGCCGTAGGCCGACAGGAAGGTCAGGCTCGCGGCCGCCACGCCGAGCCACAGAGCCTTGGTGAGGATCACCGAGACGAAGAACTCGCTGAACAGCAACGGCGCCACCGCGGCCACGAGCACGACGGCCGCGAGCGCGAGCCACGCGTTGCGCCCGGCCGCGATCACGCCGGCCTCCCGAACAGGCCCAGGGGCCGCACCGCCAGCACCCCTACGAGCAGTGCGAAGGTGAGCAGGATCGAGTAGTTCGTGAGGTCGGTGCCGCCGAAGACGAGGTACACGTCGGCGTAGGCGTCGACGAGCCCGAGCGCGAGTGCGCCGATCGCGGCGCCGCCCAGCGAGCCCATGCCGCCGATGATCACCACGATCAGCGAACTGAGCAGGAAAGATGTGTCCTCGCCCGGTGACAGCGCGATCATCGTGCCGCCCAGGACGCCGCCGAAGCCGGCCAGCAGCGCGCCGACCAGGAACGCGCCGGCGAACACGAGCTGCACGTTGATGCCCAGCGCGGCGACCATCTCGCGGTCGTCGACGCCGGCACGCACGATCTTGCCGAAGCGGGTCTTGCGGATCAGGAGATAAAGGCCGGCGCCGATCAGCAGCGCGGCGCCGAGCACGACCACGCCGCGGAAGAAGCCGAAGCGGATGTCGCCCGGCAGGTTGATGCTGTTCGGCCAGTCCGTGGGCGTCTTGATGTCCTTGGAGAGGCCACCGAAGGCGGCGAGCATCTGGTCGGCGAAGATCACCGAGAGCGCGATCGTGATCAACGCCTGGCGCAGGTCCTGGCCCTGGTTCCAGCGCAGGAAGAGCTGCTGGATCAGCACGCCGACGACACCGATGATCGCCGTCGCCAGCAGCAGCGGCACGACCCATGCGAGCAGGCTGTAGGTCGTCTCGTCGCTGCCGCTCAGCGACAGATTCAGGCCGCTCGTCTCCTCCTTGAACCAGCGATCCTGCATCTCGAGCGCCAGATAGCCACCCAGCAGGTAGAGCGAGCCGTGCGCCATGTTGACGACGCGCATCAGGCCGAAGATCAGCGTGAAGCCGCTCGCCACGACGAAGAACAGCGCCGCCAGGGTGAGGCCGTTGAGCGTGACGACCGCGAACTTGCTCGGATCGCCGGCGCCTTTGACGATCAGCCAGACCACGACGAGCGACGCGATCGCAGACAGCGCCATGCGCTGCGCCGACCAGCGTCCCGCTCCGGCCGGCAGCTCCGTCTCGGGGATCGTGCCGGCGGGGCCGGCTGAGTCCATCGCCTGGGACATTCCTTGACAGCTATTGAAACTTCATGCAAGGGTGAATGTCAAGTTATGAGCAGACCTGGGGGCGAGAGCCCGCAATGACGAGGACCTCCTCCTCAGCGGTGTTGACCGCGCTCGAGCAGGCGCTCGGCGCCGCGGTGTCGACGGCGCCTGACCGGCTCGACGCGTTCGTGGCGGACACGTACTGGCCAGCCTTGCACGCCGCGGCTACGGGCGCGCCGATTGCCCGGCCCGAGATCGTCGTGCGGCCCGAGACCGAGGAGGCCGTCGCCGAGGTGCTGGCGATCGCCGATGCGCATCGCACGCCGGTCGTGCCCTGGGGCGGCGGCTCGGGCACCCAGGGCGGCTGCCTGCCGATCCGCGGCGGCATCGTGATCGACATGACCGCGCTCGACGAGATCGTCGAGGTCGACGAGCGCTCGCTGACGGTGACCGCGCAGGCGGGCGTCAACGGGCGCCGCCTGGAGGCCGAGCTCAACGAGCGCGGGCTGATGCTGCCGCACTACCCGGCCTCGGTCGAGTGGGCGACCGTAGGCGGCTACATCGCCGCACGCGGCTCGGGCGTGCTCTCGACCCGCTACGGCAAGATCGAGGACCTGCTGCTTTCGCTGCGCGTCGCGACTCCGGCGGGCGGGCTGATGGACACCGTCGGCGTGCCGCGCCATGCGGTCGGGCCGGAGCTGACGCAGCTGTTCGTCGGCTCCGAGGGCACGTTGGGGGTGATCACGCGGGCGACGCTGCAGCTCGTGCCGCTGCCCGCCGAGCGCCGCTTCGCCGCGGTCTTGTTTCCGTCGGTCGGCGCCGGGATCGAGGCGATCAGGGGCGCGCTGCAGGCCGGTCACCGGCCCTCGGTGGTGCGCATGTACGACGAGGACGCGACGCGGCTCGCGTTCTCCCCCGTGGTCGGTGAGCAGCTCAGCGGCGTCTACACGGTGCTCGCGTTCGAGGGCGAGCCCGAGGCCGCGCAGCTGGAGGAGCGGCGCACGGTCGAGCTGGCGCGCGCGGCCGGGGCCGAGGTGCTCGACCCGGCGCTCGGGCAGCGCTGGTGGGATCGTCGCTACGACTTCTACGGGCCGCCGCACCAGCCCGAGCTGCCCGCGATCTGGGGCACGCTCGACGTCGTCGCGACCTACTCGCGCATCGACGCGGTCTACGAGGCGCTGCGCACCGCGGTGCGCGAGCCCTACGCCGACGCCGGCCTCGAGCTGCGCATGCACTTCTCGCACTGGTACCTGTGGGGGACGATGATCTACGGCCGCTTCGTCGTCCCCGACGGCGGGCCGGACGCGCTCGCGCTGCACGACCGCATCTGGGAGGACGGGATGGGCGCGGCACTGGACGCGGGCGGCGTGATGAACGACCACCACGGCGTCGGCATCAAGCTCGGCCCTTACATGCGCCGCCAGCACGGCGCCGCGCTCGACACGATGCGGGCGATCAAGGCGGCGCTGGACCCCAACGACATTATGAACCCCGGCAAGATGGGCCTTTGAGGCCCCGGAGAGGGAGGACCGGATGGCGCTGAAGGTCGCGATGCACAACTGGATGCGGCCCGAGCCGATCGAGACGACGATCTCGCGGCTGGGACGCAGTGGCTACGACGGGATCGAGATCTCCGGCGAGCCCGCCGTCTACGACGCCGAGCAGGTCAAGCGGCAGCTCGACGAGCACGGGCTCGAGTGCTGGGGCGCGGTGACGCTGATGACCGGCGGGCGCGACCTCGTGCACGAGGACCACTACGTGCGGCTCGCGAGCGTCCAGTACGTCAAGGACTGCCTGTCCCTCGTCGCCTCGATGAACGGCAGGATCCTCACCGTCGTTCCCTCGACGGTCGGCAAGGTCGTCCCGATGGGCACGCCCGAGGACGAGTGGCGCTGGTGCGTCGAGGGCCTCAAGGAGTGCCAGGCGCACGCGGAGAAGGTCGGCGTCCGGATCGGCGTCGAGCCGCTCAACCGCTTCGAGACCTACTTCATCAATCGCGCCGACCAGGCCGTCGCGATGGCCAAGGACGTCGGTGGGGACTGCGGCGTCGCGCTCGACATCTTCCACATGAACATCGAGGAGGCCGACTGGCGTCAGGCGATCCGCGACACCGGCTCCTACCTCGTCGACTTCCACGTCGCCGACAACAACCGCATGCCTCCGGGTCAGGGCGCGATCGACTGGGAGGGGATCGTCTCCGAGCTCGCCGGCGTCGGCTATGACGACTACCTGACCGTCGAGTTCGTCGCGACCGTCGACCGCAGCCCGCTGTCGGAGCGCACCGAGATCGCCGACGCGTCCGAGGCGGGCGCGAGCCAGGGGATGGAGCAGTTCCTGCGCGACCACGGCACGGGCGCGCTGCCCGAGAGCTACTACGACCAGTACGTGCAGGAGTCGATCGACCGCCTGCACACCGCGATCGGCGCTGCGGGCTGAAGCCGCGCCTGTGACGGCGAGCCCCGCGATCGCCCTGATCGGCACCCTCGACACGAAGGGTGAGGAGATCGCCTATGTCCGCGACCGGCTGCGCGCGCTCGGCGCGCGGCCGGTGGTGATCGACACGGGCATCCTCGGCGAGCCCGCCGGCTGCGAAGCCGACGTGACACGCGCCGAGGTCGCGGCCGCAGCCGGCGACGACCTCGAGTCCGTGCGCGCCGCCGGCTCGCGCGGGGCCGCCGTCGAGCGGATGCTCGCCGGCGTGCGTGCCGTCTGCCTGCGCCTGTATCGCGAGGGCGGGCTGGACGGCGCGCTCTGCCTCGGCGGCGCCGAGGGCGCGATCATGGGCGCCGGTGCGATGCACGCGCTGCCGGTCGGGGTGCCGAAGCTGATCGTCTCGCCGAGCGCCTCGGGAAGACGGGCGTTCGCGCCGTTCATGGGGGAGACCGACACGACGGTGATGCACTCAGTGGTCGACATCCTCGGCCTGCACGCGATCTCGCGCGCGATCTTCGACAACGCCGCCGCCGCCGTCGTCGCGATGGCGCGTGAGGGCGGCGGCGCGGTCGGCGCGCTGGGCGAGCGCACCGTCGGCGTGACGATGCTCGGCCAGACGACGCCGGGCGTGATGCGCCTGCGCGAGCGGCTGCTGGAGGCCGGGCACGCGCCGGTCGTGTTCCACGCCAACGGCGTCGGCGGCCCGGCGATGGAGGGGCTCGCCGCCACCGGCGCGCTCGCCGGCGTCGTCGACTACACGCTCTCCGAGCTTGCCAACTCGCTGCTCGACGGCGTTCATGCGACCGGCCCGGACCGCCTGCGCGTCGCCGGCCGCCACGGGCTTCCGCAGGTCGTCGTCCCGGGCTGCTGCGACTTCTTCAACCAGGGCGCGCGCGACACCGTCCCGGCCCGCTTCCGCAATCGCAAGAGCTACTTCCACAATCCGGTCGCGACGCTCGTCCGGATCTCGGAGGACGAGGGCGTCGAGCTCGGGCGGCTGATCGCGCAGCGCCTCGCGGGCGCGACGGGTCCGGTGAGCGTGGTCGTGCCGGCGCGTGGCTTCTCGCTCGTCGACGCCGAGGGCGGCGCGCTGTACGACCCGACCGCCGACTGCGCCTTCATCGACGCGCTGCGCGACGCGCTGCGCGACGACATCACCTTCGAGGAGGTCGACGCGCACGTCGACGACCCGGACTTCGCCGACCTCGTCGCCGACCGCTACCTCACCCTCGTCAAGGAGCCCGCCCATGCCGGATGACCGTCCGACGTCGCACAACCTGCTCGACCTGGCGCCGCCGGACATCGCCTGGTTCCGGGAGCGCTCCGACCTGATCCTGATCCCGATCGGCTCGTGCGAGCAGCACGGCGCCCACCTGCCGCTCGGCACCGACACGATCACCGCGCTCCAGGTCTCGCGCCGCGCGGCCGAGAAGGCCGACGTGCCCTACGTGCCACCGTTCTGGGCCGGCTACTCGCCCCAGCACATGCGCGAGCCGGAGACGGGCGTCGGCACGATCACGTTGCGCGCGAGCACGCTCAACGAGGCGCTCTACGACATCGCGCGGTCGCTGATCCACCACGGTTGGAACAAGCTCGTGTTCGTCAACGGCCACGGCTCCAACACGAAGGTGCTGGACCCGCTGCTGCGGCGGATCAAGTACGACACGGGGGCCTTCGTCGCGCTCTACAAGCCCTACGCCGAGCGCTACATCGGGATCCTCGACGGGCTGCTGGAGAACCCGCCCGAGGAGACGCCGGGCTGGCACGCGTCCGAGCTCGAGACCTCACAGGTGATGGCGCACGACCGGACGCTGGTGAAGATGGAGCACGCCGCCGAGGACCGCGCACAGGTGCCGGCCTGGCTGCCGGAGTCGTTCATCAAGACCGACGGGGCACCGGACGTCGAGTTCGACGGCTACCAGTACTTCGTCTTCCCGATGGACCACGCGGAGTTCTCGCGCAGCGGCGTTATCGGCAATCCGATGCGGGCCACGCCGGAGAAGGGCGAGGAGGCGCTCGAGCGCTACGCCGACCACCTCGTCCGTGCCATCGACGAGTTCCACCCGCTCGAGGTGTCGATCCGGCGCAGGGAGTTCGAGGAGCGCGTCTGAGCTCGATGCCGCCCGCGCTGCGCCGAGCACAGATCCTCCAGCGCATCCAGCGCGACGGCGGCGTGTCCGTCGCCGAGCTGGCGCGCGACCACGCGGTGTCCCCTGTCACGGTCCATCGCGACCTCGAGGAACTGGCGCACCAGGGGCTGGTGGAGCGCGTGCACGGCGGCGCGCGCTCGCTCGGGCCGGCGGCCGCCGGGCCCGCGATCCCGACGGCCTGGGTCCAGCGCGCCGACCAGTCGCGCGCGGCCAAGGAGGCGATCGCGGCGCACGCGGTGCGCTACGTCGAGGCCGGTGCGACGATCTTCCTCGACGCCTCTTCGACGGCGCTCGCCCTTGCACGGCGGCTCGTCGAGGACCCGCCGAACGAGATCACGCTCGTGACGAACTCGCCCGCGATCGCCTACGAGGTCCGCGCCGAGGCGCTGCACGTGGTCGTCTGCCCGGGTGAGCTCGACCAGCACATGCGGATGCTGGCCGGCCGCTGGACCGTCGAGTTCCTGTCCGAGCTGAACTTCGCGGTGGCCTTCGTCTCGGCCGCCGGCGTGACGCTCGACCAGGGCCTCACGACCGCGCGCCGGCCGCTCGCCGACGTCGTCAACGCCGCCCGCGAGGGGGCCGAGCGCAGCGTCGGCCTGATCGACGCCTCGAAGTTCGGGCGCGCGGCGCTGCTGTCGATCGCGCGCGCCCAGGATCTCGACGTGATCGTCACCGACCCAGGGCTGGCGGCCGCGGTCGCCAGTCGGTACCGGGCCGCCGGAGTGCGGCTCGAGATCGCCAACCAGGAGGAGAGCCCATGAGCCGTCCCATCACCCTGTTCACCGGCCAGTGGGCCGACCTGCCGCTGTCCGAGCTCGCCGCGAAGTGCGCCGACTGGGGCTTCGACGGGCTCGAGCTCGCGTGCTGGGGCGATCACTTCGATCCTGTGGCGGCGGTGGCCGACCCGAGCTACGCGGCCGGGCAGCGCAAGCTGCTCGAGCAGCACGGCCTCGGCGTCTGGGCGATCGGCTGCCACCTCGTGGGCCAGGCCGTCTGCGACCCGATCGACGATCGCCACCGGGCCGTGCTCCCGCCCGACGTCTGGGGCGACGGCGATCCCGAGGGAGTTCGCGGCCGCGCCGCGGACTACATGCGCGACACCGCGCGCGCGGCCGCGCAGCTCGGCGTCGACGTGGTCACGGGCTTCACGGGCTCGCCGATCTGGCACCTGCTCTACTCGTTCCCACCCAACGATTGGAGCGTGGTCGAGGCCGGCTACCAGGAGTTCGCCGAGCGCTGGGGGCCGATCGTCGACACCTTCGAGTCCGAGGGCGTGAAGTTCGCGCTCGAGGTCCATCCGACGGAGATCGCCTACGACTTCGGGACGACCCGCAAGGCGCTCGACGCGCTCGGCGACCGCGAGGGCTTCGGGATCAACTTCGACCCGAGCCATTTCGAGCACCAGTTCCTCGACTCGGCGGCATTCATCGCCGAGTTCGCGCCGAAGATCTACCACGCCCACATCAAGGACTCCAAGCGGCGGCTTGACGGGCGCAGCTCGATCCTCGGCGGTCACCTCGACTTCGGCCAGGTCGGGCGCGGCTGGGACTTCGTCTCGCCGGGCCACGGTGACGTCGACTTCGAGGCGATGATCCGCGCGCTCAACCGGATCGGCTACGACGGGCCGCTGTCTATCGAGTGGGAGGACTCCGGCATGGACCGCGACTGGGGCGCGCCGGACGCGCTGGCGTTCGTGCGCCGGACCGACTTCGCGCCGTCGTCGGTCGCCTTCGACGCGGCGTTCGCGAAGGAGGCGTGATGTCAAAGGACGTCGGCTTCGTCACGATGGGAGACGCCCGCAGCGAGGGCGAGGTTCAGCCGATCGGCGTCGGCATGCTCGGCTACGCGTTCATGGGCAAGGCGCACTCCAATGCGTACAAGACGCTCGCCTACATGACCTGGCCGCCGCCGCTGATGCCGCAGCTCGTGGCGATCGCGGGACGCAACGAGGAGGCGGTCGCCGAGGCGGCCAAGCGCTACGGCTTCGACGGCTACGTGACGGACTGGAAGCAGCTCGTCGCCGACGAGCGCGTGCAGCTGTTCGACAACTCCGGCCCGAACAACCTGCACGCCGCGCCGACGATCGCCGCCGCCGAGGCGGGCAAGCACGTGATCTGCGAGAAGCCGCTCGGGCGCGACGCGGCCGAGTCCTACGACACCTGGCAGCGCGTCGCCGCGACCGGGGTGAAGCACATGTGCGCGTTCAACTACCGCTTCGTGCCGGCGGTGCGGCGCGCGCGCCAGATGATCGAGGCCGGCGAGCTGGGCGAGATCCAGCACTTCCGCGGCTCCTACCTGCAGGAGTGGGGCACGACGGAGGGCGAGATCTGGCGCTTCGACAAGGAGCTTGCCGGCTCGGGCGCGCTCGGCGACCTCGGCGCGCACGTGGTCGACCTGGCTCGCTACCTCGTCGGCGAGATCTCCGCGGTGTCGGCGATGACGGCCACGTTCCAGCCGGGGCGTGAGGTCGACGACGCCGTCGAGTCCGTGGTCGCGTTCGAAGGCGGCGCGGTCGGCACGATCGAGGCGTCGCGCTTCTGCCAGGGGCGCAAGAACCACTTCGCCTGGGAGATCAACGGCTCGAAGGGCTCGCTCGCCTTCGACCTCGAGCGCATCAACGAGCTCGAGCACTCCGAGGGCAACAAGGGCTTCCGCACGGTGCTCGTGTCCGAGGCCGACGACCCGTTCTGGGAGCACTGGTGGCCGCAGGGCCACATGATCGGCTGGGAGCACACCTTCGTGCACGAGCTGCACCACCTGCTGACCGCGATTCGCGACGACTCCGACGTCGCCCCACACGGCGCCACGCTCGAGGACGGCTACCGGGCGGCGGAGGTCTGCGACGCGATGCTGCGTTCCGCACAGAGCGGCGGTCGTGAGACCGTCAGCTACCGCTGATGGCCCCCACCGTCCTGCTGATCGGCACGCTCGACACGAAGGGGGAGGAGTACGCCTACCTGCGCGAGCGGCTGCAACTGGGCGGCGTCGAAGTGCTCGTCGCCGACGTCGGCACGGGCGGTCCGCCACACGGCTGCGAGCCCGACATCGCGGCCGAGGAGGTCGCGCGCGAGGCCGGCCTGGACCTCGCCGCGCTGACCGACCGCGGCGCGGCTGTCGGCGCGATGGGCGAGGCGGCCGCCGCGCTGGCGCGCCGACTGCACGGAGAGGGGCGGATCGACGGCGTGCTCGCCGCCGGCGGCTCGGGCAACACGGCGATCGCCACGCGCGCGATGCAGGCGCTGCCGGTCGGCGTGCCGAAGCTGATGGTCTCGACGGTCGCGGCCGGCGACACGCGCGACTACGTCGGCGGCGCGGACGTGTGCCTGATGGCGTCGGTCACCGACGTCGCCGGGCTGAACTCGATCTCGCGCCAGATCCTCGCCAATGCAGCCGCCGCGATGGCCGGCATGGTGGTCGCGCCGCCGGTCGAGGCGCGCGAGTCGCGGCCGCTGGTCGGCGCCACGATGTTCGGCGTCACGACGCCCTGCGTCACCCGCGCACGCGATCAGCTCGAGGCGCGCGGCTACGAGGTGCTGGTCTTCCACGCCACCGGGACGGGTGGCCGCGCGATGGAGGCGCTCGTCGACGGTGGCTTCCTCGCGGGCGTGCTCGACGCGACGACGACCGAGCTCTGCGACGACCTGGTCGGCGGCGTCCTGTCCGCCGGCCCGGACCGGCTCGAGGCGGCCGGCCGCGCCGGGCTGCCCCAGGTCGTCTCGCTCGGCGCGCTCGACATGGTCAACTTCGGCGCCCGGGCGACGGTGCCACCAAAGTTCGAGGAACGCAACCTGTACGTGCACAACCCGTCGATCACGCTGATGCGCACGACGCGCGAGGAGTGCGCCGAGCTGGGGCGGAGGATCGCGCGCAAGCTCTCCTCGGCGACCGGGCCGGTCGCGCTGTTCGTGCCGTTGCACGGCGTCTCGATGATCGACGCCGAGGGCCAGCCGTTCCACGATCCCGAGGCCGACGCGGCGCTGTTCGATGCGCTGCGCGAGGAACTCGATCGCGATCGCGTGGAGCTCGTGGAGATGGCCTGCAACGTGAACGACGAGCAGTTCGCGGACGCGATGGCCGAGAAGCTCGACGGCTACCTGAAGGCGGCAGCATGACCGGCGACGAAGCGCGCGCCAAGCTGCGCGCGACGCTCGACGCCGGCGGCGTGATCATCGGCGCGGGCGCCGGCACCGGCTTGTCGGCCAAGTGCACCGAGGCGGGCGGCACCGACCTGATCATCATCTACAACTCGGGCCGCTACCGGATGGCGGGCCGCGGCTCGCTCGCCGGCCTGATGCCCTACGGCGACGCCAACGCGATCGTGATGGAGATGGGCCACGAGGTCCTGCCGATCGTGCGCGAGACCCCCGTGCTGGCGGGGGTCTGTGGCACCGACCCGTTCCGGCTGATGCCGAACTTCCTGCGCGACGTGCTCGCGGCGGGCTTCGCCGGCGTGCAGAACTTCCCCACGGTCGGGCTGATCGACGGCACCTTCCGGGCCAACCTCGAGGAGACCGGGATGGGTTACGGGCTCGAGGTAGAGATGATCCGCGAGGCGGCTTCGCTCGGCCTGCTGACCGCTCCCTACGTCTTCGACGCCTCGAGCGCGACGGCGATGGCGGAGGCCGGCGCGGACGTGCTCGTGCCGCACATGGGGCTGACGACGAAGGGCACGATCGGCGCGCAGACCGCCAAGACGCTCGACGAGTGCGTGGCGGAGATTCAGGCGATGCGCGACGCCGCGGTGCAGGTCAACCCCGACGTGATCGTGCTCTGCCACGGCGGCCCGCTGGCCGAGCCCGAGGATGCGCAGTACGTGCTCGACCGCACTGAGGGGGTCGTCGGCTTCTTCGGCGCGTCGAGCATGGAGCGCCTGCCGACAGAGATCGCGATGACCGAGAACATGCGCCGCTTCAAGGCGCTCACGTGAGAGGAGCCGACGCATGCCGTCCAAGCTGATCGACCCGGCCGAGCTGCCGACGATGACGTTCGACTGGGGCCTGATCAAGCCGCTCGTATCCGACCACAACGTCTCTGACCCGGGCGTGTCGCTGATGCACGTCGTGCTGCTGCCGGGCAAGGGCCACGAGCGCCACAACCATCCCGACTCCGACGAGATCCTCTATGTGCTGGCCGGTTCGGGCGATCAGATGGTCGACGACGGCGAGCCGTTCGCGGTCCGCCCGGGACAGGCGATCTGGGTCCCGAAGAGCGCATTCCACTCGACGGTCAACACGGGCTGGGAGCCGATGGTGCTGCTCGCGATCTATGCCCCTGCGGGCGCCGAGCAGGTGCTCGAGACGCTGCCCGACTACCGCGAGGTGCCGGCGGGGGAGGCGCCTTCCTTGTCGCGAGCGTGAGCGGCGGGCGCGTGGCTGCGGCCGAGTCCACGGCATCA